>NZ_JARGEE010000030.1:0-37474 GCF_033794485.1 Streptomyces sp. MB09-02B | reverse complement strand
GCGCGCCCCTTCGACCCCCGCGTCAAAGACTCGGGGCTCCGCCCCGGACCCCGTTCGCGCAGTTCCCCGCGCCCCTGACAGGGGCGCGGGGAACTGCGCGAGAAGCCCCAGCGGACCCGCGGATGGGGGTCGAAGGGGCGCAGCCCCTTCAGGATGGGACGGGTAGGGGCGGCGGGGGCGAGGAAACCCCCTTACGGTGACGCCGGTGGGTACAGGGCGCGTGGCAGGCGGGACGCCGCCGCCGCGTCCAGCAGCCACAGGGTCCGCGACCTCCCGGCCGCCCCCGCCGCCGGCGCCTGGATCTCCCCGGCACCGGACAACGCGATCGCCGCCGCCCCCGCCTTGTCCTCCCCGGCCGCGAGCAACCACACCTCACGCGCCGCCCGAATCGCCGGCAGCGTCAGCGTGACCCGCGTCGGCGGCGGCTTCGGCGCCCCACGCACCCCCACCACCGTCCGCTCGGTCTCCCGCACGGCGGGCAACTCCGGGAAGAGCGAGGCCACATGGGTGTCCGGCCCGACGCCCAGCATCAGCACGTCGAACGTCGGCACCGAACCGTGGTTCTCCGGCCCCGCCGCCCGCGCCAACTCCTCCGCGTACCCCGCTGCCGCCGCGTCCACATCGGCACCCCACGGCCCGTCCGAAGCGGGCATGGCGTGCACCCGCTCGGGGTCCAGCGGCACCGAGTCCAGCAGCGCCTCCCGGGCCTGGGTGACATTGCGCTCGGCGTCGCCCTCGGGCAGGAACCGCTCGTCGCCCCACCACAGATCCAGCCGGCCCCAGTCGATCGCGTCCCGGGCGGGCGCCGCCGCCAGCGCGGCGAGCAGCCCGTTGCCGTTGCGGCCACCCGTGAGGACGATCGAGGCGTAGCCGCGCGAGGCCTGCGCGTCCACGACCTTGGTGATCAGCCTGGCCGCAGCGGCCCGCGCCATCAGCTCCTTGTCGCGGTGCACGACCAACTGCGGTGTGCTCATGACGTGGCCGCCTTCTTCACCGGCGGCATCTGCGCCGGAGTGGGCCGCTCGGAGTCACCGTCACCGGCCGACCCGGTGGATTCCTCCGTCCCCGAAGTCCCCGAAGGGGCGGATGAAGGGGCGGACGACGAAGCGGCCGGCGGCAGCGCCGCGGCCGCCCTCGCCGCGGACGCGGCCGAGGCGACGGCCGCACCCAGCCCGGGACCGGACCCGGAAACGGCACCCGGAACGGACGCCGAGGCATACCCCGGCCCACCGGCCGGGGCCACCGATCCGGCGCCCGAGGCCCCGGTTCCCGAGGCCCCGGTGCCCTCGGACCCGGACCCCGTCGCGGTCGCCGCCGTCAGCGCGCTGCCCTGCGCACCACTCAGCCCGCCGCCACCCAACCGGTCCACCCCGAACCGCAGCGCCGACGCGTACGTGTCGTCGGGGTCGAGCCGGCGCAGCTCCTCCGCCAGCAGCTCGGACGTCTCGCGGCGCTTCAACGCCACCGCCCGGTCCGGCTGGTCCTCCAGCGTGAGCAGCGCCAGCCCGCCGTTGGGCCGGTAGAGCCGGATGGGGCCGGTGCTGGTCAGCATCCGCACCTCGTTGAGGCCGGGCCCGGCCGACACCCCGCGCCGTACGTGCACATGGAGCCGGTCCGCCAGCCACATGGCCAGCAGTTCCACGCTCGGGTTGTACTGCTCGCCCTGCACCTCCGCGGAGATGACCTCGCAGTCCACCTGGTCGAGCGCGGCGGCCAGCATGGAGCGCCAGGGGGTGATCCGGGTCCAGGCGAGATCCGTGTCGCCGGGCTCGTAGTTCTCCGCGCGGACCCGCAGTTCGTCGATCGGCTTCTCGGCGGCGTAGCTGTCGGTGACCCGGCGCTGGGCGAGCGCGCCCAGCGGGTCGCGGGCCGGGTCGAGCGGCGCGTTCACCGGCCACCAGACGACCACCGGCGCGTCGGGGAGCAGCAGCGGGAGCACCACCGACTGGGCGTGGTCCGCGACCTCGCCGTAGAGCCGCAGCACGACCGTCTCGCCGGTGCCGGCGTCCGCGCCCACCCGTACCTCGGCGTCGAGGCGGGACTTCGTACGGTCGCGCGGCGAGCGGGAGACGCGCTTGATCACCACGATCGTGCGCGAGGGGTGCTCGCGGGAGGCGTCGTTGGCGGACTTGAGCGCGTCGTACGCGTTCTCCTCGTCCGTCACGATGACCAGCGTGAGCACCATGCCGACGGCCGGGGTGCCTATCGCCCGGCGGGCTTTCACCAGCGCCTTGTTGATCTTGCTGGCCGTGGTGTCCGTGAGATCCGTCTTCATGGCCGGCGCCAGCTCCGTCCGTCTCGCTCCAGCATCTCGTCCGCCTCGACGGGACCCCAGGTGCCCGCCTGGTACTGCGCGGGCCTGCCGTGCTTGTCCCAGTACTCCTCGATCGGGTCGAGGATCTTCCAGGACAGCTCGACCTCCTCGGTGCGCGGGAAGAGGTTGGAGTCGCCCAGGAGGACGTCGAGGATCAGGCGCTCGTACGCCTCGGGCGAGGACTCCGTGAAGGACTCGCCGTACGCGAAGTCCATCGACACGTCCCTGATCTCCATCGAGGTGCCCGGCACCTTCGAACCGAAGCGGACCGTGACACCCTCGTCGGGCTGGACCCGGATGACGATCGCGTTCTGGCCCAGCTCCTCGGTGGCGGTGGAGTCGAAGGGGGAGTGCGGGGCGCGCTGGAAGACCACCGCGATCTCGGTGACCCGGCGGCCGAGGCGCTTGCCGGTGCGCAGATAGAAGGGGACCCCCGCCCAACGGCGGTTGTCGACCTGCACCTTGATGGCCGCGTAGGTGTCGGTCTTCGACTTGCGGTCGATGCCGTCCTCTTCGAGGTAGCCGATGACCTTCTCGCCGCCCTGCCAGCCGGCCGCGTACTGCGCGAACACGGTGTCCCGGCCCAGGTCCTTCGGCAGCTTCACCGCGCCGAGCACCTTGGTCTTCTCGGCGGCGAGCGCGTCCGCGTCGAAGGAGGCGGGCTCCTCCATCGCGGTCAGCGCCATCAGCTGCAGCAGGTGGTTCTGGATGACGTCACGGGCCGCGCCGATGCCGTCGTAGTACCCGGCGCGGCCGCCGATGCCGATGTCCTCGGCCATCGTGATCTGCACGTGGTCGACGAAGGACCGGTTCCAGATCGGCTCGAACATCGTGTTGGCGAAGCGGAGCGCCAGGATGTTCTGGACGGTCTCCTTGCCCAGGTAGTGGTCGATCCGGAAGACCTGGTCCGGGGCGAAGACCTCCTCCACGGTCGTGTTGAGGTCCTCGGCGGAGGCCAGGTCGTGGCCGAACGGCTTCTCGATGACCGCGCGCCGCCACGAGCCGCTGCTCTGGTCCGCGAGCCCGTGCTTCTTCAGCTGCTGGATGACGACCGGGAACGCGGACGGCGGCACGGAGAGGTAGAAGGCGAAGTTGCCGCCCGTGCCCTGGGCCTTGTCCAGCTCCTGGATGGTGTCGCGCAGCCGCTCGAAGGACTCGTCGTCGTCGAAGGTGCCCTGGACGAACCGCATGCCCTGGATGAGCTGCTGCCAGACCTCCTCGCGGAAGGGCGTGCGCGCGTGCTCCTTGACCGCGTCGTGCACCTCCTGCGCGAAGTCCTCGTTGGCCCACTCCCGGCGCGCGAAGCCGACGAGCGAGAAGCCCGGCGGCAGCAGTCCGCGGTTGGCGAGGTCGTACACGGCAGGCATCAGCTTTTTACGTGACAAATCGCCTGTGACGCCGAAGATGACCAGGCCCGACGGCCCCGCGATACGCGGGAGCCGTCGGTCCGCGGCGTCACGCAGCGGATTGCTGCTCGACAAGGTGTTCAGCCCTCCGAGGGTGCGAGGCGCTGCAGCTCCGCCTCGGTCGACTTGAGCAGGTCGTTCCAGGACGCCTCGAACTTCTCGACGCCCTCGTCCTCCAGCAGCTGCACGACCTCGTCGTACGAGATCCCGAGCTTCTCCACCGCGTCCAGCTCGGCACGCGACTGCTCGTACGTCCCGGCGATCGCGTTGCCACGGATCTCACCGCTCGCCGCGGTGGCCTCCAGCGTGGCCTCCGGCATGGTGTTGACCGTGTTGGGCGCGACCAGCTCGTCGACGTACAGCGTGCTCTTGTACGCCGGGTCCTTGACGCCGGTCGAGGCCCACAGCGGACGCTGCTTGTTGGCGCCCGCGCTCTCCAGCGCCGCCCAGCGACCGTCCGAGAAGACCTCCTCGTACGCCTGGTAGGCGAGACGGGCGTTGGCGACACCGGCCTTGCCGCGCGCGGCCTTGGCCTCGTCCGTGCCGAGCGCGTCGATGCGCTTGTCGATCTCGGTGTCCACGCGGGACACGAAGAACGACGCCACCGAGTGGATCTTCGACAGGTCCAGGCCGCGCTCCTTGGCCTTCTCCAGACCGGCCAGGTAGGCGTCCATCACCTGGCGGTAGCGCTCCAGCGAGAAGATCAGCGTGACGTTGACGCTGATACCGAGGCCGATGACCTCGGTGATGGCCGGCAGGCCGCCCATCGTCGCCGGGATCTTGATCAGGGTGTTCGGACGGTCCACCAGCCAGGCCAGCTGCTTGGCCTCGGCGACCGTCGCCTTGGTGTTGTGCGCCAGGCGCGGGTCGACCTCGATGGAGACCCGGCCGTCCTGGCCGCCGGTCGCGTCGAAGACCGGGCGCAGGATGTCGGCGGCGTCGCGGACGTCCGCCGTCGTGATCATGCGGATGGCCTCTTCGACGGTGACCTTGCGGGCGGCGAGGTCGGAGACCTGCTGCTCGTAGCCGTCACCGCTGCTGATCGCCTTCTGGAAGATCGACGGGTTGGTGGTGACGCCCACGACGTGCTGCTGGTCGAGCAGCTCGGCGAGGTTGCCGGACGTGATGCGCTTGCGCGACAGGTCGTCCAGCCAGATCGCCACGCCTTCTTCGGAGAGGCGCTTGAGTGCGTCTGTCATGGAATTACATCTCCTACGTGTCGTGTGTAAGCGTCAGCGCTGAACGGCGGCGAGGGATTCCTGCGCGACCGCGGCCACGTTCTCGGCAGTGAAGCCGAACTCGCGGAAGAGGACCTTGCCGTCGGCCGAAGCGCCGAAGTGCTCCAGCGAAACGATGCGACCGGCGTCACCGACGTACCGGTGCCAGGTCAGCCCGATGCCGGCCTCGACCGCGACACGCGCCTTGACGGACGGCGGCAGAACGCTCTCCCGGTACCCCTGGTCCTGCTCCTCGAACCACTCCACGGACGGCATGGACACGACGCGGGTGGGCACCCCGTCGGCCTCCAGCCGCTCACGGGCCTCGACGGCCACATGCACCTCGGAGCCGGTGGCGATGAGAACGACCTCCGGCGCGCCGTTCGACGCCTCGAAGAGCACGTAACCGCCCTTGGCGGCATCCTCGTTGGCCTCGTACGTCGGCACGCCCTGACGGGTCAGCGCCAGACCGTGCGGGGCGCCCTTGCCGAACTCCTTGGTCCAGCGCCGGAGGATCTCGCGCCAGGCGATCGCCGTCTCGTTGGCGTCGGCCGGGCGGACCACGTTCAGACCCGGGATCGCGCGCAGCGAGGCGAGGTGCTCGACCGGCTGGTGCGTCGGGCCGTCCTCACCGAGGCCGATGGAGTCGTGCGTCCACACGTACGTCACCGGCAGGTGCATCAGCGCGGACAGGCGCACGGCGTTGCGCATGTAGTCGGAGAACACGAGGAACGTGCCGCCGTAGATACGGGTGTTGCCGTGCAGCGCGATGCCGTTCATCTCTGCGGCCATGGAGTGCTCGCGGATGCCGAAGTGGATCGTGCGGCCGTAGGGATCTGCCTCCGGCAGCGGGTTGTCCGCCGGGAGGAACGAACTGGTCTTGTCGATCGTGGTGTTGTTCGACCCGGCGAGGTCGGCCGAGCCGCCCCACAGCTCGGGGATCACCGCGCCGAGCGCCTGGAGGACCTTGCCGGACGCGGCACGCGTCGCGACGCCCTTGCCCGTCTCGAACTCCGGCAGGTGCGACTCCCAGCCCTCGGGCAGCTCGCCCGCGCTGATCCGGTCGAACTCGGCGGCGCGCTCGGCGTTGCCGTCGCGCCACTCCTGGAGCTGCTTCTCCCAGGCCGAACGCGCCTCACGGCCGCGCTCGCCCAGGGAACGCGTGTGCGCGATGACCTCGTCCGCGACGTCGAAGCTCTTCTCGGGGTCGAAACCGAGGACGCGCTTGGTGGCCGCGACCTCGTCCGCGCCGAGCGCCGAGCCGTGCGCGGCCTCGGTGTTCTGCGCGTTCGGGGCGGGCCAGGCGATGATCGAACGCATCGCGATGAACGACGGCTTGTCGGTGACCGCCTTCGCGGCCTCGATCGCCGCGTACAGCGCGACCGGGTCGAGGTCGCCGTTCTCCTTGGGCTCCACGCGCTGCACGTGCCAGCCGTAGGCCTCGTACCGCTTGGTGACGTCCTCGGAGACGGCCGTCTCGGTGTCGCCCTCGATCGAGATGTGGTTGTCGTCCCACAGCAGGACCAGGTTGCCGAGCTTCTGGTGACCGGCCAGCGAGGACGCCTCGGCGGAGATGCCCTCCTGGAGGCAGCCGTCACCGGCGATGGCGAAGACGTGGTGGTCGAACGGCGACTCGCCCTGGGGGGTCTCGGGGTCGAACAGACCGCGCTCGTAGCGGGCGGCCATCGCCATGCCCACCGCGTTGGCGACACCCTGGCCGAGCGGCCCGGTCGTCGTCTCGACGGCCTTGGTGTGCCCGTACTCGGGGTGGCCCGGGGTCTTCGAACCCCAGGTGCGGAAGGACTCCAGGTCCTCCAGCTCCAGGCCGAAGCCACCCAGGTACAGCTGGATGTAGAGGGTCAGGGAGGAGTGGCCGGCGGACAGGACGAACCGGTCACGGCCCACCCAGTCGGGGTCGGCGGGGTCGTGGCGCATCACCTTCTGGAAGAGGGTGTACGCGGCGGGCGCGAGGCTCATCGCCGTGCCCGGATGGCCGTTGCCGACCTTCTGGACGGCGTCGGCGGCCAGGATCCGGGCGGTGTCGACGGCCCGCTGGTCCAATTCGGTCCACGCGAGGTCTGTAGTGGTCGGCTTGGTGCTCACCCTGGGTCAGGGCTCCTCTCCACATGTCTCGTGCCGGTGTTCTTCACGGCACCGGCCGTTGTCGAGCCTACCCCCGTGGGAACGCGCATTTTTTCGAGTCATTCCAGACTGACGGGACTGGGTCCGGTCCGCCTCCCGACCCGTGTTCCGCATGGTGAGACCTGGGGGTTCCGTTGTTCGACATCTGAATACGGAGCCGCTCATCCGACTGCTCAACCGAAGCGTGTCCGGCTCCTCCGCGGGCGCCTCCCAACACGACCCCACCCCCTTGAAAGACCGGCTCTGGGCAACGTCTACAGTGGCGTGGTACGCGCGAGCCGTCACGGGGAGTTCACATCCGGAGGCTTGCTGAGGAGTCTCTGTCAGGGGTGTGCGTGACGGCCGTCGAATCCCGTCCACCGGGCGTGCTTGGCGCGAGCAGCACGAGCAGCAGCCGGGGTCAGCGGCCGATCGGGGCCCGAGTCAAGGCGTTCGTGGCGCTGACGAAGCCGCGGATCATCGAACTGCTGCTGATCACCACCGTTCCGGTGATGTTCCTGGCGGAGCAGGGCGTCCCGGACCTGTGGCTGGTGCTCGCCACCTGTGTCGGCGGCTACCTCTCGGCGGGCGGCGCCAACGCGCTCAACATGTACATCGACCGCGACATCGACGCCCTCATGGAGCGCACCTCCCAGCGTCCGCTGGTCACCGGCATGGTCACCCCGCGTGAGGGCCTGGTCTTCGGCATCACTCTCGCGGTCGTCTCCACCCTCTGGTTCGGCGTCCTCGTCAACTGGCTGTCCGCCTGGCTGTCGCTCGGGGCGCTCCTCTTCTACGTCGTCGTCTACACGATGATCCTCAAACGGCGTACGTCGCAGAACATCGTCTGGGGCGGCATCGCCGGCTGCATGCCGGTCCTCATCGGCTGGTCCGCGGTGACGAACTCGATGTCGTGGGCCGCGGTCATCCTCTTCCTCGTCATCTTCTTCTGGACCCCGCCGCACTACTGGCCCCTGTCCATGAAGGTGAAGGACGACTACGCCCGCGTCGGCGTGCCGATGCTCCCGGTGGTCGCCTCCAACAAGGTGGTCGCCCGGCAGATCGTCCTCTACAGCTGGGTCATGGTCGCGGTCTCTTTGATGCTGACCCCTCTCGGCTACACCGGCTGGTTCTACACGACGGTCGCCCTGGTCACGGGCGGCTGGTGGCTCTGGGAGGCCCACGCCCTCCAGAACCGCGCGAAGAACGGCACGACCGGCGCCAAGCTCAAGGAAATGCGCCTGTTCCACTGGTCGATCACCTACGTGTCCCTGCTCTTCGTGGCGGTGGCGGTGGACCCCTTCCTGCGCTGAGGCCGCGCCCGAAGGGGCGCGGGGCTGCATCGATGTGCGGCTCCGCCGCGTGGGCGCGGGCAACCACGACGCATCTGAACGCGCCCACTCACCGCGATCCACAACGGCGAGTGGCAAAGCCCACTCACCCCACCATCGCCGCCCGCCCTACCCCTCGGTAGCATCCTGACCATGGCAGACACCAAGCAGGCAGACGAGGCCAAGGACGCCAAGGCCGCCGCGAAGGCGGACCGTAAGGCGGCCAAGCTCGCGCAGCAGATCGGCGCCTTCGCCAAGGCCCACGGAGGCGCCGAGGCCCAGGTCGCCTACATCGGCCAGCTCGGCGCACGCATCGTCCTCGTCGGCGAGGACGGCGGCTGGGGCGACCTCGTGGCCCCGACGTACGCGATCGCCGAGGCGGCCGTCGCCAAGTCCGGCGTCACCGTCCACGAGGACTTCGACGGCGAGTTCGCCGCCAAGGTGCGGACCGGCCCGTACGAGTGGTCGCGGATGGCCGGAATCCAGGTCGGCGGCCCCAGCAACAGCAACACCTGAGCCCGGCTCACCCGTTAGGACCTGTGGGAGTTCACAGGTCCAGCCCCGGGGAGCCCGATGATCGACACGCCGTCCCTCGTGGACCAGTACTGCCATGGCGTACTGCGCACGGAGCTGGGCCTCGGCACCTTCGAGGCCCACCTCGCCCGCAGCGAGGGCCCACCGGCCCCCGGCACCACCTTCTTCGACACCCAGACGGGCTTCGCCGTGCGCCGCTGGTGCCCGCCCCTGCTGGGTCTGGAGCCGCACTGCCCGCCGGCCCGCTATCTCGCCCGGCGCCGCGAACTGGGCGTCCTGGAAGCCGGCCGCAGACTCCTGCGCGGCAGCGGTGTCACCACCTATCTCGTCGACACGGGCCTGCCGGGCGACCTCACCGGCCCGCGTGAGATGGCCTCCACCGGAGACGCGGACGCGCACGAGATCGTCCGTCTCGAACTCCTCGCCGAACAGGTCGCCGACACCTCCGGCACCGTCGAGTCGTTCCTGGCCAATCTCGCCGAGTCGGTGCACGCGGCCGCCGCGAACGCCGTCGCCTTCGCCTCGGTCGCGGGTGTGCGCCATGGCCTGACGTTCGCGCCCGAGCCGCCCGGCCCGGGGGAGGTGCGCGGGGCGGCGGGACGCTGGCTCGCCCACCGGCCGGTCGGCGGGGCGCTCACCGACCCGGTCCTCCTGCGCCACCTGCTGTGGATCGCCGTCGCCTCGGGCCGTCCCCTGCAGCTCCACGCGGGCCTCGGCGAACCGGGCCTGCGGATCGACGCCACCGACCCGGTCCTGCTGACCGACTTCGCCCGCGCCACGGCGGGCCTCGGCACCGACCTGATCCTGCTGCACGGCTACCCGTACCACCGCAACGCCGCCCACCTCGCCGCCGTCTTCCCGCACGTCCACACCGACCTGGGCGCCGAACTGGTCCGCACCGGCGCGCGGGCCACCGCCGTACTCGCCGAGGTCCTGGAACTCGCCCCCTTCGGAAAGCTTCTCTTCTCCAGCGGCGCCCACGGCCTGCCCGAGCTGCACGTGGTCGGGGCCCGGCTGTTCCGCGAGGCACTCGCACGGGTGCTCGGGACATGGGTGGCGGAGGGCGCCTGGTCACTGACGGACGCCCAGCGCGTGGCCGGGCTGATCGCGGGCGGCAACGCACGACGGGTGTACGGGCTGGACTGAGACGGAGAGACTGAGCGCATGACGCGCCGCAACGCGACCGCCCCCTTACCCGACACGGCCGCCGCCACCGCGGCCCTGCTCGCACGCTTCCTCGACGAGCTGGGGGAACTCACCCCGCTCGCCGTGTGGGCCCACGGTTCACTGGGCAGCGGCGACTACCGGGAGGGCCGCAGCGACCTGGACCTGATCGCGGTCCTGGACGGCCCGGTCACCGCCCGCACCGCCTGGCGGGTCGGACGGCTGCACGCCCGGCTGCGCCACGACCGCCTCGCCGCCCTGCTGCACTGCACCTATCTGACGCCGGCCACGGCGGACGACGCCGAGCGCAGACACCTCACCTGGGCGCACGAGCACCTGTTCCGGCGGACGGTCACCCCGGTCACCCGGCGCGAGCTGCACACCTTCGGCCTCGTCCTGCACGGCGAGGCGCCGAAGGCCCTGGTGCCGCCCGTCTCCGACATCGAGCTGGACGCCTTCGTCGTCCGCGACCAGAAGGAGTTCTGGCGCCCGGCGGTGGACAGGGCCCATTTCTGGGAGCGGGACGTCTGGGTCGACCTCGGGCTGCTCACCTTCGCCCGCGCCACCGCCACGCTGCGCGACGGCCGCCTCATCTCCAAGCGCGAGGCCCTGGACCTGCTGCCCACGCTGGGCGCCCCCGCCGAGGTGGTCGAGGACGTCCGACGGCGCCGATACGGCGAACAGACCGAGGAGGTGCCGTACCGGGCCGAGCTGACCCGGCTGTTCCTCGGCCCCGCGATCGACGACCTCGTGGCGACGTACGGCTGACTCGGCCCCGACGTACGGCGACTCAGCCGCGCGCCGCGACCGGCGCCTCGGCCGCCGTAGCGGGCACGTCGACCTCGTCCACCGGCCGCTCCCGCAGCGACAGCAGCACCCGCAGGGTCGCGATCCACACCAGGCAGGAGCCGAACATATGGGCGCCGACCAAGACCTCGGGGAGGTCGGTGAAGTACTGCACATAGCCGAGGAGGCCCTGCGCGAGGAGGATCAGGAACAGGTCGCGGGTGCGGCGCAGCGGACCGGCGGGGGCGTCGACCGCCTTGAGGACGAACCACAGCGCGAAGGTCAGCGTCACCACGATCCAGGCCAGCACGGCATGCAGCTTGGTGACGTTCTCCCAGTCCAGCGGGATGCGCTCGACCTTGCTCGAATCACCGGCGTGCGGTCCCGCACCGGTGACGACCGTGCCCACCGCGATCAGCAGCACCGTCACGCCCACGAGGACCCACACCAGCTGCCGCACCGCCTGGCCGACCAACGGACGCGGGGCTGTGTCGCTTTCGCCGGTGCGGTGCCACATCACGACGGCCACGGCGATCAGCGCGGTCGAGAGCATGAAGTGCGCGGCCACCGTGTACGGGTTGAGGCCGACCAGCACGACGATGCCGCCGAGCACCGCGTTGCCCATGACGACCCAGAACTGGGCCCAGCCCAGCTGGGTGAGAGAGCGCCGATACGGCTTCTGGGAACGGGCGGCGACGATCGCCCAGCCGACCGCCGCGCACAGCACGTACGTCAGCAGGCGGTTGCCGAACTCGATGTAGCCGTGCACGCCCATCGCACGGGTCGCGGTGAGCGAGTCGTCGGTGCACTTGGGCCAGGTCGGGCAGCCGAGGCCCGACCCGGTGAGCCGCACGGCACCGCCGGTCACCACGATGACCACCGCCATCACGAGGGCGGCGAGGGCCGCGCGCCGGACCGTTCTGGGGTCCGGCGTCCAGCGGTCGGCGATGAAGGCGAGCGGGTTGCGCGCGGCGGAGACGAGGTCGTCACGGGTCACTTTCGGCACGCGTCCCATCGTAGGCCGCCGCTTGTGCACGTATTCACGAGGGGTGGGTCAGGGCCTTGACCTGCGGCTACTCCCAGCGGAAGAAGCGCGCCGCCGCGCCCAGCCCGAGCACCGCCCACCCGGCGAGGATCCCGAGGTCGCCCCACGGCACCCCGGCGCCGTGCTGGAGGACGTCCCGCAGCCCGTCCGACAGGGCCGCGATCGGCAGCAGCCCGAGCACGCTCTGCGCCGCGTCCGGGAACTTCTCCAGCGGGACGACGACGCCACCGCCCACCAGCAGCAGCAGGAAGACGAGGTTCGCCGCCGCCAGCGTCGCCTCCGCCTTCAGCGTGCCCGCCATCAGCAGACCGAGGCCCGAGAATGCGGCCGTGCCGAGGACCAGCAGGAGCAGCACGGCGAAGGGGTTCCCGTGCGGGTCCCAGCCCATCGCGAAGGCGATCACCGTGAGCAGGACGACCTGGAGGACCTCCGTGACCAGCACGGACAGGGTCTTCGCCGTCATCAGGCCCCAGCGGGGGAGCGGGGAGACCGCCAGCCGCTTCAGCACGCCGTAGCGGCGCTCGAAACCGGTGGCGATGGCCTGCCCGGTGAACGCCGTCGACATCACGGCCAGCGCCAGGACGCCGGGCGCCAGGAAGTCGACCGCCTCGCCCTCACCGGTGTCGACGATGTCCACCGAGCCGAACAGCACCAGCAGCAGGGTCGGGATGACGACCGTCAGGAGCAGCTGTTCGCCGTTGCGCAGCAGCATCCTCGTCTCCAGGGCCGCCTGCGCCGCGATCATGCGGGTCAGCGGGGCTGCCCCCGGCATCGGTGTGTAGGAGCCCGTGCCCGTACGCGCGCTCATGAACGCAGCTCCTTGCCCGTGAGCTCCAGGAAGACGTCTTCGAGGGTGTGCCGTTCCACCGAGATGCGGTCCGGCATCACCCCGTGCTGGGCGCACCAGGACGTGACGGTCGCGAGGAGCTGCGGATCGATCTTGCCGGTCACCCGGTAGACACCGGGCGTCAGTTCGACGGCGGTGGAGTCCGCCGGGAGCGCCTTCAGCAGGGAGCCGACGTCGAGGGCCGGGCGGCCGGTGAAGCGCAGGGTGTTCTCGGCGCCACCCCGGCACAGCTCCTCGGGCGAGCCCTGGGCCATGACCCGGCCGCCGTCGATGATCGCGACGTCGTCCGCGAGCTGTTCGGCCTCGTCCATGTAGTGCGTGGTGAGGATGACCGAGACCCCGTCCGCGCGCAGGTCCCGCACCAGCTCCCAGGTGGCCCGGCGGGCCTGCGGGTCGAGACCGGCGGTCGGCTCGTCGAGGAAGACCAGCTCGGGCCGGCCGACGACGGCCATCGCGAGGGCGAGCCGCTGCTGCTGACCGCCGGAGAGCCGCCGGTACGTCGTACGGCCGCAGCCGCCGAGGCCCAGGCGCTCGATCAGGGCGTCCACGTCGAGGGGGTGGGCGTGCAGCTTCGCGACGTGCCGGAGCATCTCCTCGGCGCGGGCGCCGGAGTAGACGCCGCCGGACTGGAGCATCACGCCGATCCGGGGGCGCAGCGCGGCGGCCTCGCGGACCGGGTCGAGGCCGAGGACGGACACGGATCCGGAGTCCGGCTTCCGGTAGCCCTCGCAGGCCTCGATCGTGGTCGTCTTGCCCGCGCCGTTCGGGCCGAGCACAGCGGTCACGCCCACCCCGGCCACCAGGTCCAGGCCGTCCACCGCGGTTTTGTCGCCGTACCGCTTCACCAGGGACCGGACCTGGACCACGGGGTCACTTCGCATGGGCCCGAGTCTAGGGACGGGGCCGGGTGCCGAGGCGGGCGGGTCCGGAGATCTCCTCCTCACGGGGACGGTGCACGGGGAGCCAGCGCTCGGCGTACGCCACCGCGTCCGCCACCGGGAACAGACGTACGTCCGCCCCGCCCACCCTGGTCCGGCGGATGCCGTGGTCGCGTTCGAAGTCGTACCCGAGTTCGTCGAAGCGGTCCGAGTCGATGGACACCTCGGTCACCACCTCCCAGCCGTCCGGGCCCGGTCGGCCGACCTCGACCCGGGGCGCGGGGATCCGGTACTCGGCCAGGTGGAAGCTGGTGCAGGTGTCGTAGCCCGCGCCGAGCAGCAGGACCCGGGCGCCGGCCGCCTCCAGCCGCGCCAGAGGGCTGCGCTCGCCCAGGCGGCAGTCGGGGGCGTGGTCCGCGAGGATCGCCGGCGCGCCCGGGCCGATCGCCGCGAAGGATGTCTGCGGGTGCGCGCTGCGCAGGGCGCCCGGCCAGGTCCGTACCGTCTCGGGGATCACCCCGACCCCGCGGGTGGGGGTGGTCGCCGGGTCGTAGCCGGGCATGGTCGTCCGGATGGTCTCCCACCACTCCTCGGGCACGGGCGGGTTCCCCCAGAGCGCGGGGTCCGACAGGTCGCCGGACTGGCTGGGGACGACCAGGGTGCCGTCCGGGCCGAGTGCGTCGAGCAGCGCGCGCACGACTGTCACGGCACCTCCGCAGACCCAGCCGAGCGAGCTGAGCGAGGAGTGCACGAGGAGGGTCTCGCCGGGCTCGACACCGGCGGCGCGCAGGTCCGCCGCCAAGCCGGCGCGGGTGACAAGTGGGCCGGTGGGAGGGGTCGTCGACATGGTGTGGCAGTCTTCCCGAGCCGCCTTCACGGCGCCACCGGTTTGATCGATCGGTGATCGTTTCCCCAGGTCAGCTTAGGTTTGCCTAAGTGATGCACGGCACCGCCCGCACGGGCGGACGCGGCTTGCCCAGCTCTGAGGAATTACGCAACAATGGCGTTGTGAAAAACGTCGGCGAGGCTCCGCAGGAGGAACTCGCGACCGGTGAGCGGTCCACCCGCAACCGGGTCGCGCGGTCCATCCTGTCCCACGGCCCGTCCACCGTGGCCGACCTCGCCGGGCGTCTGGGACTGACGCAGGCGGCCGTCCGCCGCCACCTCGACGCACTGGTCTCCGACGACGTCGTACAGCCCCGCGAGCAGCGCGTCTACGGCACGCGCACGCGCGGGCGCCCGGCCAAGGTGTTCGCCCTGACGGACTGCGGACGGGACGCCTTCGACCAGTCGTACGACAAGCTCGCCGCCGACGCGCTCCGCTGGATCGCCGACCAGGAGGGCGGGGAGCAGGCGGTCGCCGCCTTCGCTCGCGCCCGGGTCGCCGCCCAGGCCGGGGCCTACCGCAAGGCGGTCGAGGCCGCGGACCCCGACGAGAAGACCGAAGCCCTGGCCAAGGCCTTGAGTGCCGACGGGTACGCTGCTACGGCACGCAGTGCCCCTCACCCCCACCAGGGTGAGCAGCTCTGCCAGCACCACTGCCCGGTGGCCCATGTGGCCGAGCAGTTCCCGCAGCTCTGCGAGGCCGAGACCGAGCTCTTCGCCGAACTGCTCGGTACACACGTCCAGCGGCTGGCCACCATCGCCCACGGCGACGGCGTCTGCACGACGTTCATCCCCAGAGTTTCCAAGACAGCCACCAACGCATCCGCAAGCACGGCCGGGAGGAACCCCGCATGACTCTCCCCATCGAGGAGACAGCCCACCCCGAGCTCGAGGGCCTGGGTAAGTACGAATACGGCTGGGCGGACTCCGACGAGGCCGGCGCCTCTGCCAAGCGTGGCATCAACGAGGACGTCGTCCGCGACATCTCCGCCAAGAAGAACGAGCCGGAGTGGATGACCAAGCTCCGCCTCAAGGGCCTGCGCCTGTTCGAGAAGAAGCCCATGCCGAACTGGGGCTCGGACCTCTCCGGCATCGACTTCGACAACATCAAGTACTTCGTGCGCTCCACGGAGAAGCAGGCGGAGTCCTGGGAGGACCTGCCCGAGGACATCAAGAACACCTACGACAAGCTCGGCATCCCCGAGGCGGAGAAGCAGCGCCTCGTCGCCGGTGTCGCCGCCCAGTACGAGTCCGAGGTCGTCTACCACCAGATCCGCGAGGACCTGGAGGAGCAGGGCGTCATCTTCCTCGACACCGACACCGCCCTGAAGGAGCACCCCGAGCTCTTCAAGGAGTACTTCGGCACCGTCATCCCGGTCGGCGACAACAAGTTCGCGTCGCTGAACACCGCGGTGTGGTCCGGCGGTTCCTTCATCTACGTGCCGAAGGGCGTGCACGTGGAGATCCCGCTCCAGGCCTACTTCCGTATCAACACGGAGAACATGGGCCAGTTCGAGCGGACGCTGATCATCGTCGACGAGGACGCCTACGTCCACTACGTCGAGGGTTGCACGGCCCCGATCTACAAGTCGGACTCCCTGCACTCCGCGGTCGTCGAGATCATCGTCAAGAAGGGCGCCCGCTGCCGCTACACGACCATCCAGAACTGGTCGAACAACGTCTACAACCTGGTCACCAAGCGCGCCGTGGCGTACGAGGGCGCGACCATGGAGTGGGTCGACGGCAACATCGGCTCCAAGGTGACGATGAAGTACCCGGCCGTCTACCTGATGGGCGAGCACGCCAAGGGCGAGACCCTCTCCATCGCGTTCGCGGGCGAGGGGCAGCACCAGGACGCCGGCGCCAAGATGGTCCACATGGCCCCGAACACCTCCTCGAACATCGTGTCGAAGTCGGTGGCGCGCGGCGGTGGCCGCACCTCCTACCGCGGCCTGATCGAGATCGGCGAGGGCGCCCCGGGCTCGAAGTCGAACGTCCTGTGTGACGCGCTGCTCGTCGACACCATCTCCCGCTCCGACACCTACCCGTACGTCGACGTCCGTGAGGACGACGTCTCCATGGGACACGAGGCGACCGTCTCCAAGGTCTCCGAGGACCAGCTCTTCTACCTGATGAGCCGCGGCCTCAGCGAGTTCGAGGCGATGGCGATGATCGTGCGCGGCTTCGTCGAGCCGATCGCCAAGGAGCTGCCGATGGAGTACGCGCTGGAGCTCAACCGGCTGATCGAGCTGCAGATGGAAGGCGCGGTCGGCTAAGCACCGCCCTCCGGTCCAGCAGCAGGCGGCCCGCCTCTCCGGGGCGGGCCGAAGATCGTAAACGTAGGAAGAGAGCAGACCGACAGCCATGGCTGAGGCTCAGAACATTCCGGTGGGCTCCACCACCGCCGGCTCGATCGCGGTGGCCGCCGAGTCGACCGTCGCCACGCGCATGAGCGCGCCCCCGTCCTTCGACGTGGCGGACTTCCCCGTGCCGCACGGCCGCGAGGAGGAGTGGCGGTTCACCCCGCTGGAGCGCCTGCGCGGGCTGCACGACGGCACCGCCGTCGCCACCGGCGACGGACTGAAGGTCGACGTCCAGGCCCCCGAGGGCGTCACCGTCGAGGCCGTCGGCCGCGACGACGCCCGCCTCGGCAAGGCCGGCACCCCGGTGGACCGCGTCGCCGCCCAGGCCTACTCGGCGTTCGAGAAGGCCGGCGTCATCACCGTCCCCAAGGAGACGGTCCTCGCCGAGCCGATCCGGATCGCCGTGCACGGCGAGGGCGGCACCGCCTACGCCCACCAGGTGATCGAGCTGGGTGCCTTCGCCGAGGCCGTCGTCGTCATCGACCACACCGGTGACGCGGTGCTCGCCGCCAACGTCGACTACGTCCTGGGCGACGGCGCCAAGCTGACCGTCGTCTCCGTCCAGGACTGGGACGACAAGGCCGTCCACGTGGCCCAGCACAACGCCCTGGTCGGCCGGGACGCGTCCTTCAAGTCCGTCGTCGTCACCTTCGGCGGCGACGTCGTCCGCCTCCACCCCCGCGTCGCCTACGCCGGGACCGGCGGCGAGGCCGAGCTGTTCGGGCTCTACTTCACCGACAAGGGGCAGCACCAGGAGCACCGCCTCCTGGTCGACCACAACACCCCGCACTGCAAGTCGAACGTGGTCTACAAGGGCGCGCTCCAGGGCGACGGCGCCCACGCCGTCTGGATCGGCGACGTGCTGATCGAGGCCAAGGCCGAGGGCACCGACACCTACGAGATGAACCGGAACCTGGTCCTCACGGACGGCGCCCGGGTCGACTCCGTGCCGAACCTGGAGATCGAGACCGGCGAGATCGTCGGCGCCGGCCACGCCTCGGCGACCGGCCGCTTCGACGACGAGCAGCTCTTCTACCTGATGGCCCGCGGCATCCCGGCCGAAGAGGCCCGCCGCCTCGTGGTCCGCGGCTTCTTCGCCGAGCTGGTCCAGCAGATCGGCATCGACGACATCGAGGAACGCCTCCTCGTGAAGATCGACGAAGAGCTGGAGACCGTGTCTGGATCGGGTCGATGACCACCTACGTACGCGCCTGCGGGCTGAGCGAGCTGGAGGAGGACACCCCGAAGCGGGTGGAACTCGACGGCACGCCGGTCTCGGTCGTGCAGACCGAGGGGGAGGTGTTCGCCATCCACGACATCTGCTCCCACGCGAACGTCTCGCTCTCCGAGGGCGAGGTGGAGGACTGTCAGATCGAGTGCTGGCTGCACGGCTCCGCGTTCGACCTCAGAACCGGCAAGCCGTCCGGCCTACCCGCGACGCGCCCCGTCCCCGTATACCCCGTAAAGATCGAAGGGGACGACGTGCTCGTCTCCCTCACCCAGGAGTCCTGAGGCACCCATGGCAACGCTTGAAATCCGAGACCTGCACGTCACCGTCGAGGCCGACAACGCCACGAAGGAGATCCTCAAGGGCGTCGACCTCACCGTGAAGCAGGGCGAGACGCACGCCATCATGGGCCCCAACGGCTCCGGCAAGTCGACCCTCGCCTACTCCCTCGCGGGTCACCCGAAGTACACGATCACCGGCGGCACCGTCACCCTCGACGGCGAGGACGTCCTGGAGATGTCCGTCGACGAGCGCGCCCGCGCGGGCCTGTTCCTGGCGATGCAGTACCCGGTCGAGGTCCCCGGCGTCTCGGTCTCCAACTTCCTGCGCACCTCCGCCACCGCCATGCGCGGCGAGGCCCCCAAGCTCCGCACCTGGGTGAAGGAGGTCAAGGAGGCCATGCAGCGCCTCAACATGGACCCCGCCTTCGCCGAGCGCAACGTCAACGAGGGCTTCTCCGGCGGTGAGAAGAAGCGCCACGAGATCCTCCAGCTGGAGCTGCTCAAGCCGAAGGTCGCGATCCTCGACGAGACGGACTCCGGTCTGGACGTCGACGCGCTGCGCATCGTCTCCGAGGGCGTCAACCGCGTCCGCGAGACCGGCGAGGTCGGCACCCTGCTGATCACGCACTACACGCGCATCCTGCGCTACATCAAGCCCGACCAGGTGCACGTGTTCGCGAACGGCCGTATCGCCGAGTCCGGCGGCCCGGAGCTCGCGGACCAGCTCGAGGCCGAGGGCTACGACAAGTACGTGAAGGGTGGCGCATCCGCGTGACACAGCTGCCGGGCCTCCTCGACACCGAGGCGATCCGCAAGGACTTCCCCATCCTGGACCGTCAGGTCCACGACGGTAAGAAGCTCGTGTACCTGGACAACGCGGCGACCTCGCAGAAGCCGCGCCAGGTGCTGGACGCCCTGAGCGAGTACTACGAGCGCTACAACGCCAACGTCCACCGCGGTGTGCATGTGCTCGCCGAGGAGGCCACGGCGCTGTACGAGGGCGCGCGGGACAAGGTCGCGTCCTTCATCAACGCGCCCAGCCGCGACGAGGTGATCTTCACCAAGAACGCCTCCGAGTCGCTGAACCTCGTGGCGAACATGCTGGGCTGGGCCGACGAGCCCTACCGCGTGGACGCCGAGACCGAGATCGTCATCACGGAGATGGAGCACCACTCCAACATCGTGCCGTGGCAGCTGCTCTCGCAGCGCACGGGCGCGAAGCTGAAGTGGTTCGGGCTGACCGACGACGGCCGCCTCGACCTCTCCAACATCGACGAGGTCATCACCGAGAAGACGAAGATCGTCTCCTTCGTGCTGGTGTCCAACATCCTCGGCACGGTCAACCCCGTCGAGGCGATAGTGCGCCGGGCGCAGGAGGTCGGTGCGCTGGTCTGCATCGACGCCTCGCAGGCCGCGCCGCACATGCCGCTGGACGTGCAGGCGCTGCAGGCCGACTTCGTGGCCTTCACCGGCCACAAGATGTGCGGTCCGACGGGCATCGGTGTGCTCTGGGGCCGTCAGGAGCTGCTGGAGGACCTGCCTCCGTTCCTCGGCGGCGGCGAGATGATCGAGACGGTGTCGATGCACTCGTCGACGTACGCTCCCGCCCCGCACAAGTTCGAGGCGGGCACCCCGCCGATCGCGCAGGCGGTCGGCCTCGGCGCGGCGATCGACTACCTGAACTCCATCGGCATGGACAAGATCCTCGCCCATGAGCACGCGATCACCGAGTACGCGGTGAAGCGGCTGACGGAGGTTCCGGACCTCAGGATCATCGGCCCCGCCACGGCCGAGGACCGGGGCGCGGCGATCTCCTTCACCCTCGGCGACATCCACCCGCACGACGTGGGCCAGGTCCTCGACGAGCAGGGCATCGCGGTCCGGGTCGGCCACCACTGCGCCCGCCCCGTCTGCCTGCGGTACGGAATTCCCGCGACCACCCGAGCGTCGTTCTATCTGTACTCCACGCCGGCCGAGATCGACGCCCTGGTCGACGGCCTGGAGCACGTACGGAACTTCTTCGGCTGAGGGGACGAGCGATCGCATGAAGCTGGACTCGATGTACCAGGAAGTCATCCTGGACCACTACAAGCACCCCCACGGGCGGGGCTTGCGGGACGGTGACGCCGAGGTGCACCACGTGAACCCGACGTGCGGCGACGAGATCACCCTGCGAGTGAAGTACGACGGCACGACCATCGCGGACGTGTCGTACGAGGGCCAGGGCTGTTCGATCAGCCAGGCCTCGGCCTCCGTGCTGAACGACCTCCTCGTCGGCAAGGACCTTGACGACGCGCGGAAGATCCAGGAGACCTTCCTGGAGCTGATGCAGTCCAAGGGGAAGATCGAGCCGGACGACGCGATGGAGGAGGTGCTGGAGGACGCGGTCGCGTTCGCCGGTGTCTCCAAGTACCCCGCCCGGGTCAAGTGCGCCCTCCTCAGCTGGATGGCGTGGAAGGACGCGACGGCCCAGGCGCTGGGCGCCGACGCCGACGTCGAAAGGAAGACGGCATGAGCGAGACCCTGGAGATGAAGCCGGCCTCCGAGGAGGAGGTCCGCGAGGCCCTGTACGACGTCGTGGACCCCGAGCTGGGCATCGATGTCGTCAACCTGGGCCTGATCTACGGCATCCACATCGACGACGCGAACATCGCGACGATCGACATGACCCTGACCTCCGCGGCCTGCCCGCTGACGGACGTCATCGAGGACCAGGCCAAGTCCGCCACGGACGGCATCGTCAACGAGCTGCGCATCAACTGGGTCTGGATGCCCCCGTGGGGCCCCGACAAGATCACGGACGACGGCCGCGAGCAGCTTCGGGCGCTCGGGTTCAACGTCTGAGATCCATCAGACATGGGTGTGGCCCCCGGCGAACTCTTGAGTTCGCCGGGGGCCACACCCATGTCCAATGGTGTACCGCCCGCTCAGGCCAGACCCTCGACCACACGGAAGCACGTTTCGCTCCAGTACTGCTGGTTGTGCTCGTAGCGTTCCAGGCGGAGCTGGTAGTAGCGCTGGCGGAGGTAGTAGCCGGGATAGTTCACCGACTCCAGCCCGATCACGTCCCCTGCTCCCTGCCGGGGGCAGAAGGTGGCGTCCTGCTTGAAGAGCTGGGAGCCGTCGTGGTGGGAGGCGCGCAGCACGAAGTTCTGGTGCCGCGCGTAGCGTCCGTCCGGCAGGCGGAAGGAGTAGCAGGAGGACTTGGCGAGGCCGGAGACGACCTTGAAGGAGGAGTCCCGCCTGGTCTGGCGGTCGCTGTAGCTGCTCACCTGGTCCAGCTGGATCAGGCCGTCGCGCAGGTGCCAGTAACGGTCCCGGTAGGTGCCGGACTGCACGGACTTGAGGGCGACGGGGGCCTGCGGCTTCCTGGTGGGCTTCGCCGACTGCGTCGGCTCCGCACCGCCCTGCTGGCTCTTCTCCGACGAGTTGTCCTTCTCGTCGGCCTTCTCCTTGCTCTTGTCCTTGTCGGCGTCGTTCTTCTCGGTGTCGTCCTCATACCCCTGCGGCTCCGACAGTCCGCTCTTGCCGTCCGGTGCCGAGGTCGCGGGGGGCGACGCGGGCGGCAGCGAGAGGGAGGGCAGCACCCGGTCGTCGGCGGCGGTGGTCTGCCCGTTCCGCTCCGACGAGTCGTCAGGTCCGCTGCCCTGGAGGGTGATCGCGGTGACACACGACGACACGACGGCGAGGGCCAGGGCGCCGGCCAGCCAGAGGCGGCGCGTGCCCGGTATTCGGGTGTCGTTCGGGGCGACGCCCGTCTCCCACACCTTCGCGGATCTGAGCACCGGAAGGTTGGGCGTGGTCTGGTCCGGATCAGGTCCGGGCTTGTGTGGCGGCATGCGCGGTTCCTTCGGCGTCGCCAAAGGCGGACGCGAATCGTCATGCGGATCAGGGAGGGTGGTACGTGTCACCCGTGTGCGCAAACCCTGGCGGTCGTCACACAATCGGGAGATTGACCGTTGAAACAGTAGTGGACCAAGGGGTGTGCGGGGAGCCCTTTCCGAGAGCGCTTCCATAACGGAACGGCCCCGAATTCAGGGCCTCTTGGGCTTCCATCGTGGTCAATTCCGCCCATAAGCGCGCCTGTGCCGCGCGATGTGTACAGGCGTACGCATCATGTGTACGATCGTACACATGGGATATCTGTTGCTCGCCGCGGCCATAGCCGCCGAAGTGGCCGCCACCACCGCCATGAAGTACAGCGAGGGCTTCAGCAAGCTCTGGCCGTCACTGGTCACCGGGGTGGGGTACCTCATCTCCTTCGTCCTGCTCGCCCAGGCGCTGAAGTCGATGTCGATCGGCACGGCGTACGCGATCTGGTCCGGCGTCGGCACCGCGGCGGTCGCCGCCCTCGGACTGGTGCTGTTCGGGGAGGGGTTGAGCGTCCCCAAGGTCGCCGGGATCGTGCTGATCATCGCGGGGGTCGTGGTGCTGAACCTGGGAGGCGCCCACTGATGGCCCGGCGCTACGATCCCGAACGGCGGCAGCGGATCATCGACGCGGCGATCCGGGTGGTGGGGGAGAAGGGCATCGCCGGGCTGAGCCACCGCACCGTGGCCGCCGAGGCGGACGTCCCGCTCGGCTCGACGACGTACCACTTCAAGACCCTCGACGACCTCATGGTCGCCGCGCTGCGGCAGGCCAACGAGCGCTACGCGAAGTCCGTCGCCGCCCGCGAGGCCCTGCGGGACCCCGCCACCGACCTCGCCGCCGAACTGGCCGCGCTGGGCGGCGAATGGTTCGCCGGCGACCGTACGGGCCTGGAGGTGGAGTACGAGCTCTACCTCGCCGCCCTGCGCCGCCCCGCGCTCCGGCCCGTCGCCGAAGAGTGGGGCCGGGACTTCGCCGACTGCCTCGCCGAGCGCACCGACCCGGCGACCGCGCGGGCCCTGGTCGCCCTGATCGACGGCATCTGCCTCCAGGTCCTGCTGACCGGGGCGCCCTACGACGAGCGGTACGCACGCGAGGCCCTGGCACGCGTCATCCCCTGACCGGGCCGCAGGACGACTTCGAGCGAGCCGTGAACCTTTCTCGGGCCATCGGGAAACAGGGGGTGACAGGAACACGGCGGACGCGGCGAACGCGCTGATATGGCGGGCATAGCGGATATGGCGGACGCGGCGGACACGCTGACATGTCGGATGTGGCGAAGGGGAGCGGTTGTGACGAGCGGGGGGAGAACCCGGTGAGCGGACCACCGCCACGGGCGGGCGGGACGGACGCGGGTGGGCCGGACGCGGGCGGTGCCGATGCGAGCGAGGCGGAGGACGCCGAGGTCGTCGCCCGGTCGCTGGAACAGCCCGAGGCGTTCGCGCGGCTCTACGACCGCTACGCGCCGGACATCCACCGGTACGTGGCCCGGCGCCTCGGCGACTCCCTCGCCGACGACATCACCGCCGACACCTTCCTGACGGCGTTCCGTATCCGGGCCCGCTACGACCGGGCCCACCCCAACGCCCGCCCCTGGCTGTACGGCATCGCGGGCAACCTCATCGGCAAGCACCGCCGTACGGAGGTCCGGGCGCTCAAGGCGCTGGCCCGCACCGGACACGATCCGGTCGCCGCGTCCTGGAGCGAGACCTGGGTCGAGCGGACCGACAGCCGGGTGGCGGCGCAGGGGCCGCTAGCCGGGGCGCTGGCGGCACTGTCGGCCGGGGACCGGCACGTCCTGCTGCTGGTCGCCTGGGCCGACCTCGGCTACCAGGAGGCCGCCGAGGCCCTCGGTATCCCCGTGGGAACGGTCCGCTCGCGGCTCAACCGCGCGCGGCGCAAGGTGCGTACGGCGCTGGGGGCCGATCCGGCGTTCGTGGGGGACGGTCCGGCGTTCGCCGGGGACACGGCGGAGGTGGTCTGACATGGCGGAGCTGATCGACGAGGTGGCCCGGGTGCGGGAGCTGCGCGCCGAGGCGCCCGCCCCCGACCGCGCCAGCTTGGCCCCCGGCCGCGCCCGGCTGCTGCACGCGGCGGCTACCGACCGGCGGCGGCACCGGGTGCGGGTACGCCCCAGGTTCGTGATCGTGGGGGTGGCGGCGGCCGTGACCGCGGTGGCGGTGGCCGCGTCGCTGCTGGTGGGGAGGGACGACACGCGGGGGATGACGACACCGGCGACACTGACGGACGGTGACCTGAAAGGGATGAGCGCGGCCGAGCTGCTGGAGCGGGCGGCGGAGGCGGTGGAGGGGAGGCCGCCGGTCGCGGAGCCGCGGGCGAAGCAGTGGATCTACCAGAAGTGGGCGGAGGAGGCACCGGACGAGGAGGCGGTGGAACACCTCGGGGACCGGGCGCGCTTCTCGGAGAGCTGGATCCGCTACGACGGCAGTGCGCATGCCTTCGAACAGCGGGATCCCTTCGGCAAGTTGCTCAAGCTCCACGTGCGGGAGATGCAACTGGAGAACGGGGCGGAGGGCGACGACCGGTCGCCGAGGGAGATGTACCGGTGCATCGCCACGCTGCCGGCCGACGGGCGGGGAGCACTGCGGGCCCTTCGAGAGAAGGACGCCATCGCCGACGAGAAGGGCGCCACCCGAGCGCAGAACGACTACAGCGAGATCTCCGTCCTGCTCGGCGCCGACATCAAGTCGCCCGAGGGAGTGGCCGGTCTCTACCGCGCGTTCGCCACGCTGCCCGGCCTCACGGTGGTCGGTCACCTGGTCGACACCGCCGCCGGACGCCGGGCCGTCGCCGTCCGCTACAGCGACAACGACGACGGGGACCGCGACACCTGGCGGGAGTGGCTGTTCGACCCGGAGACGTTCGAGACCCTCGGCGTGCGGCGGGTCAGGGACGGCAAGGTGACCGGCGGCAGTTCTGCCGTCACCCTCGCCCTCGTCGACAAGCCGGGCGAACGCCGCTGACGCCCCGCGGTGCACGGGCGGCCCGTCCCACGGGGGTGGGCGGGCCGCCCGGCGCCGTGGGTCGTGGGTCGTGGGCCGTACCGTATGTCCGCCGTACCGTATGTCCGCATAGTGCCCGGCCCCTGAGACGCCCGCGCCGCGGGTTGGCCTGTGCGGCCCCCTCCCGGTTAGGTTGCCCTCATGACCGACACGACTGCTCCCCGTACCACCGGCGCCGTGGCCGCCGGCCTCGCCACGATCGCCGCCGACGGCACCGTCCTCGACACCTGGTTCCCCGCGCCCGAGCTCGCTGCCGAGCCGGGCCCCTCCGGCACCGAGCGGCTGACCGCCGAGCGGGCCGCGGAGCTGCTGGGCGGTGGCGCGACCGCCGCGATCGGTCAGGACACGCGCCGGGGTGTCGAGGTCGTCGCGGTCCGCACGGTCATCTCCTCGCTCGACGAGAAGCCGATCGACACGCACGACGCCTACCTGCGCCTCCACCTGCTCTCGCACCGCCTGGTCAAGCCGCACGGCCAGAGCCTGGACGGCATCTTCGGCCTCCTCGCCAACGTCGCCTGGACCTCGCTCGGCCCGGTCGCCGTCGACCAGCTGGAGAAGGTGCGTCTCAACGCGCGTGCCGAGGGCCTGCACCTCCAGGTCACGTCCGTCGACAAGTTCCCGCGCATGACGGACTACGTGGCGCCCAAGGGCGTCCGGATCGCCGACGCCGACCGTGTCCGGCTCGGCGCGCACCTCGCCGAGGGCACCACGGTCATGCACGAGGGCTTCGTCAACTTCAACGCCGGCACGCTCGGCACGTCGATGGTCGAGGGCCGGATCTCCGCCGGTGTGATCGTCGGCGACGGCTCGGACATCGGCGGCGGCGCCTCCACCATGGGCACGCTCTCCGGCGGCGGCAACGTCATCATCTCCATCGGCGAGCGCTGCCTGGTCGGTGCCGAGGCGGGCGTCGGCATCGCGCTGGGCGACGAGTGCGTCGTCGAGGCCGGCCTCTACGTCACCGCCGGCACCCGCGTCACCATGCCCGACGGCCAGGTCGTCAAGGCCCGCGAACTCTCCGGTGCCTCGAACATCCTCTTCCGCCGCAACTCGGTCACCGGCACGGTCGAGGCCCGCCCGAACAACGCGGTCTGGGGCGGCCTGAACGAGATCCTCCACAGCCACAACTGACCCCGTAAGGGTTGCTCGGCGTGACCTCCGCGCGGTGCAGGCAGATGAACTGTCGGACGCAGTGTCCGATGAGTCGCCGAACCGATGAGATGAGGGACCGAGGGATGAGGAACGACCGGGCGAGGACCGTGGCGCGAGTGGTCATGGGAGGGCTGGCCGCGGTGCTGCTGTGCGGGGTGTCGGCCGGAGCCGCGCACGCCGACGAGACCAACAAGGCCTCGCACAACGGCCCCCGCATCGGACTCGTCAACGTCGGGCAGGTCGACGATCCGATGGAGGACGTGCTGGAGCACACCCTGCTGTTCGGCGACGGGTACCGCTGGGGCTGACCGGCACGGTACCGCCGCCCCACGGTCCGGGGCCCGTACGCGTTCACGCGCGTGCGGGCCCCGGAGGCGTTCCCGGTACTTTTTTCGCCGGCCCGGCATAGCGGTGGCCGGGGCGACGCGTCTCAAGGGGCACAGGGCGGGCACAGGGACCGCCCGGGGGAAGAGAAGGTGACGATGGATGCCGCAGGGCAGGAGAGTTTCCGGGAATTCGTGGCCGGGCGGTCGTCGGCACTGCTGAAGACGGCCGTACTGCTGAGCGGCGGGGACCGGCACGCAGCCGAGGATCTGCTCCAGAACGCGCTGATCAAGGCAGCCGGGCGCTGGCAGCGCATCGACGAGCCGGAGGCGTACGTACGGCAGATCCTCTACCGGCAGCAGGTCAGCCGGTGGCGGCTGAAGTGGCGGCGGCGCGAGCTGACCGTCGCCGAGCCGCCCGAGAGCGGTGGTGCCGCCGACGGAGTGGCCGGTGTGGAGCTGCGGCTGGTGATGCGCGGGGCGCTGGCCCGGCTGACCGCACGGCAGCGGACCGTGCTCGTCCTCCGCTACTTCGAGGACCTGCCGGAGGGCGACGTGGCCCGGATCCTCGGGTGCTCCGTGGGGACCGTACGGTCCACGACCCACCGTTCGCTCGCCCGACTGCGCGAACTCGCGCCCGAGCTGGCCGCGCTCGGCCCCGCCGCGGTCGAACAGCAGTCGTCCCGTGACTTCTCGCCCGTGGAGGTGCGTCCGTGAACGTCGATGAACTGGTACGCGCCTCCCTGCATGAGCAGGCCGCCGAACAGTCGCCCCTGGCAACGGACTTCGCGGACCGGGTGCTGACCGCCCGGCGCCGCCGCCGGACCCGCACGATCGCGGGCACCGCCGCCGCCACGGCCGCGGTCGTGGCCGTCGCGGTGGGCGTACCCATGCTGACCACCGAGGGCGGGGACGAGGTGCGGCCCGCCAGCGAGATGAACAAGAGCGACATCATCGGTCACCCCGACCAGTCGCCGCCGCGGAACATGATCGCGGCGGGCGACACCGCGCTCTCCGCGTTCTATGTGCACGAGGCGGTCAAGCAGCCGGGCGGGGACATCGTCAACACCCGCGTGTACGGCCTCCTCGACCAGAAGACGGCCGAGTACCGCAAGACCAGGTGGGCCTTCCTGGATGTCGCACCCGGTATGCGCACCGCGGCCGTACTGGAGGGTGACCTGCCCGCCAGGAGGATCGGGCTGCTCGACATGATCACGGGCAAGGTGGACCGCTGGATCCCGGTGGGCCACGGCGTCGCGTCCGTCGAATTCTCCCCGGACGGCACCAAGCTCCTCGCGACGACCTACTCCAAGAACCCGGACCGCAACTTCGCCGACCACCCGCAGAACGTCAACGGCAAGGAAGTGCCGGGCCCCGTCCCCAGCCGTACGGGGTTCTCCGTCGTGGACGTGGACTCGGGTGAGGAGACCTGGCACAAGGCACCGCAGTGGAAGGACGAGTGGGGCTTCTTCAACAACAGCCGGGAGGACATGGAGTGGAGCCAGGACGGCCGGTCCGTCTTCTCGAGCATCGGGGAGAAGCCGTTCCGGCAGTACTACGACCTGAAGGGCGACAAGATCGATGTGCCCGCCGCCGAGAAGTACGTGAACTACGCGGAGGCCGGTCTGTCGCCCAACGGGAAGCTCATCGGGGGCGAGTTCGCCGGCGAGGGGGAGAAGATCTCCTCCGAGATCGTCGACTCGCGCACCGGTAAGAGGGTCACGACGGTGCCGGGTCAGCAACTCCTGGCCTGGGCGGACGACGAACGGATCATCGCCTGGGGCTGCGACCCCAAGAGGTGCAGCGGCAAGGGTGAGTTCCGCAACCAGCTCATCCTCCTCACGATCGGCAGCGACAAGGTCGTTCAGCTCAGCGGGTTCCGCAAGGCTTCCGACGACTACCCCGGCCGCTGGGTCCCGGTCTTCACCGAACGCTGGGCCGACTGACCTTCCTTCCTACTTACCTAGCTAGTTTCCTTCCTGCCGGGTGCCGGAGCCGACCAGTTCCTCGTACGCCGCCAGCAGCCCGTCGGTCACCTCCTGGCCGGCGGGCCGCAGCGGTGCGCGGACCGGGCCCGACGGGAGACCGAGCCGACCGAGGAGCGCCTTCGCCGTGACGGACCCGGGCAGGCCGGAGGCCATCATCAGCTCGGTGAGCGGGACGGCCAGCCGCTGGAGGCGGGCCGCCTCGCCGGTGTCACCCGCGTCGAACGCGTCGAGGATCGCGCGGAAGTGCCGGGGCGCAGCGTTCGCGACCGTCCCGACGTAGCCGGACCCGCCGAGCGCGTACAGCGCGAGGACGTACTCGTCGCAGCCGGTGTAGTACGCCAGCTCCGTCTCGGCCAGCACCCTCTGGGTGCCGAGGAGGTCGTACGCGCAGTCCTTCACCGCCACGATCCGGGGGTGGCCCGCCAGCCGGATCATGGTCTCCGGCTCGATACGGGTACCGGTGCGGCCGGGGATGTCGTACAGGGCCACGGGCAGCCCCGTGGCGTCTGCCAGCTCGCGGAAGTGGGCCTCGACGGCGTCCTGCGGGGGTCTGCTGTAGTACGGCGTGACCGCCAGCAGGCCGTCCGCGCCCGCCTTCTCGGCCGCCAGTGCCAGCTCCACGGTGTGCCGGGTGTCGGCCGTGCCCACCCCGGCCACGATCGCGGCCCGCCCGCCGACCGCCCCGCGCACCGCGCGGACCAGCTCCGCCTTCTCCGTGTCCGTGGTCGTCGGCGACTCGCCCGTCGTGCCGGACAGCACCAGCCCGTCGCACCCCTCCCGCACCAGTCGGTCGGCCAGTCGCTGCGCCCCGTCGAGGTCGAGGGCGCCGGACGCCGTGAAGGGCGTGACCATCGCGCAGAGGGCGCGGCCGAAGGGGGCGGGGCGGGGGACGCGGAGCAGGGTCATGGGAGCCATGGGGGTAGTCTCGGGGGCCCCATTGTGAAGCTCCACTTAATTCTTCTACGAGGTATTGCGAAGCATTGCTACGGATGGTCGTGGCGTCCGCCCGGTCACGGCGGATGTGCTGGTGACGCAGGGGTAGCGCGAGCCGGTGAGGGTACTCGGGGCGTCCCGATGTGTGAGGAGGCGACACCGTGACCGGGACCACCGAGACCAGGCCCACGCGATTCGTGCGCTCTGTGCGATCCGCGCGTCCGGGGCCGGCGGAACACGACCATCACTCCGTGGGCGAGCTGGTGGGGCAGGCCACCGAACAGCTCTCCCTGCTCGTACGACAGGAGGTCGCCCTCGCGAAGGAGGAGCTGGCCGAGAAGGGGCGGCGCGCGGGGCGCGGCGGCGGGCTCCTCGGCGCGGCCGGCGCCGTCGCGTACGTGGGGTTCATGACCCTGGCCGCCGCCGGGGTGGCGGCGCTGTCGCTGGTGCTGGACGTGTGGGCCGCCGCGCTCATCGTCATGGGCGTGCTGTTCGTGATCGCCGGCGTGCTGGCCGCCATGGGGCGCGCGCAGCTGCGGCGGGCGACCCCACCCAGGCCGGAGCTGGCGCTCGACAGCGTCAAGGCCGACGTGGACGAGATCAAGGGAAGGGCTCGGCGATGACGCACGCATCCGGTACGGCCGGTGCCTCCGGCGGCGCGAGCAATGGTTCGGTGGGCGCCAAGGGGCCCGACGAGCTCCGACGGCAGATCGAGCAGACCCGGGCGCAGCTCGGCGACACGGTCGAGGAGCTGGCCGCCAAGGCCGATGTGAAGGCGAGGGTGCACTCGGCGTGGGAGCGGGTGCCGCGCGAGGCGGTGGTCGTGGGCGGGGCGACCGTCGCGGTGGCCGCGGCGGGGGTGCTGGCCTGGCGCCACTACCACTAGCGACTCCCGGGCCACGATCCTCTTGTCCATGCGTCCATGCGTCCATGCGTCCATGCGTCCATGCGTCCGTGCGTCCGTGCGTCCGTGTGTCCATGTGCGCCGTCGGCGATCGGCCGGGGCCCGGGGCGGCGGCGGGGCGCTGAGGCGGCTGCGCCGGCGGTGGGGCCGGCACCTTGGCCTCGGCTCAGTCTCGGGGGTCGCCCGTGCCGCCCCTACTCCTTGCCCGGTGAGCCCGGTGAGCCCTGTGCGCTCTGCGTGCCCGGTGTGTCCGTCGTTCGGCCGCGGGTCTCGCGCAGGGCGCGTAGGCGGGGTGGCCAGGTGCGGGTGTCGCGGGGCTCCACGTAGGGCTCGTCCGTGGGGGAGCGGCCCTCGACGATGGCGCGTTCCCGGGACAGTTCCGCGTCGAATTCGAGGCCGAGGAGGATCGCCAGGTTGGTGAGCCAGAGCCAGATGAGGAACACGACGGCGCCGGCGAGCGTGCCGTAGGTCTTGTTGTACGAGCCGAAGTTGGCAGCGTAGACGGCGAAGCCCGCGGACGCGGCGAGCCAGATCAGCGTCGCGAGGACACCACCGGGGCTCACCCAACGGAAGCCCCGGCCGCGGACGTTGGGCGCGGCCCAGTACAGCAGCGCGATCATCAGCGTCACCAGGACCAGCAGGACCGGCCACTTGGCGACGCCCCACACCGCGATGGCCGCGTCACCGAGCCCGATCGTCGTGCCGGCGCGTTCGGCCAGCGGACCCGTGAAGACGACGATCAGCGCACTCACGGCCAGCATCAGCATCAGGACGAGGGTCAGGACGATCCGCAGCGGCGTGAGCTTCCACACCGGGCGGCCCTCGGGCAGGTCGTACACCGCGTTGGACGTACGGATGAACGCCGCCACGTATCCCGACGCCGACCACACCGCCGCCAGCAGACCGACGATCGCCAGCACCCCGCCCGTACCGCCGCTGTCTCCCAACTGCACGACCGCGTCCCGCAGGATGTCCCGCGCGGGGCCCGGGGCCAGGTCGCCGATGTTGTCCAGGATCCTGTCCGTCGCGCGTTGTCCGACGACGCCCGGCATCGACACCAGCACCAGCAGCGCGGGGAAGAGCGAGAGGACGCCGTAGTACGTCAACGCGGCAGCCCGGTCGGAGAGTTCGTCGTCCTGGAACTCCTCGACCGTACGACGGACCACCGCCCACCACGAGCGTTTCGGCAGTCCGGTGGGACCGCCCTCCATGCCTTCCCCGCCGCTTTCCGGCGCCTTCCCCACCCGCTCGGCCTTCGGCCGCTTCTCGTCCATGACCGGCGGGTCTCCCGAAACCGGGCCCCGAATCGCGGACTTGACCTGAATCTTGGTTGAGGTTGCAGGGTGGTCGGTGCGCGCACACCGAGTACCGATCATGGGAGAGCGGCATGAGCATGACCCGTCGTGCGGATCTCCATCCCGTCCTCGACGCCATTCGCAGTGGGCCGACGAGCAGGCGTTCGAGGCGCGTACGGACCTGGCCCGAACTGCTGGAGACCGGCTCGGTCAAGCGGTACGAGTACGCCCTCGGCCTCGTTCCCGGCTGAGTCCGGCGGCCCAGTGGCCTCCCCGCCGCGTCCCCCTCGATCCGGATGGCTCGCCGAAAACTTGAACCGTCTGGACAAAAAAAGTTTTCGGTGAGACGGTGGAGTCATGTTGGACGTCACCGTGATCGAGGACCCCGAGGCAGCGGCGGTCTCGCTGGACCCCGTACGCGCCCGGCTGCTCGCCGAGCTGGCGGCCGGGCCCGCGTCGGCCGCCATGCTGGCCGGGAAGGTCGGGCTGCCGAGGCAGAAGGTGAACTACCACCTGAAGACACTGGAGAAGCACGGTCTGGTCGAGCTCGCGGGGGAGCGCCGCAAGGGCAACGTCACCGAGCGGCTGATGCGGGCCACGGCCGCGTCGTACGTGATCTCGCCGCTCGCGCTCGCCGCCGTACAGCCGGATCCGGACCGTTTCCGGGACCAGCTCTCCGCGCGCTGGCTGCTGGCGCTCGGCGCCAGGCTGGTCCGGGACGTCGGAACGCTGATCACCGGCGCGGCCAAGGCCCGCAAGCGCCTCGCGACCTACGCGCTCGACGGCGAGGTCACCTTCGCCTCGGCCGCCGACCGGGCCGCGTTCGTCCAGGAGCTGACGGCAGGGGTGAGCGCGCTCATCCGCAAGTACGACGCCCCCGACGCCCGGGGCGGCCGAGGTCACCGGATCGTCGTGGCCGTCCACCCGACGGTCAAGCCGCAGTCCGCCGACGAGCCCGACCGGCCCGCACTCCCCGTCCAGCCCGAACCGCCCGCCCGGTAAGACCTGTTGAGGAGCACGTCATGCCCAAGGAATTCGAGATCGCCCGTGAGTTCGAGGTCGACGCCACGCCCGAGGAGGTGTGGGAGGCCGTCACCGCCGGGACCGGCGGGTGGCTGTGGCCGATGGAGGCACCCGAGCCGCACGTCGGCGGCAAGGGGCCGTTCGGCTCCGAGGTGACCGCGTGGGATCCGCCGCACCGGTACACCAACCGTGTCGAGGACGTCGAGGGGATCTCCGAACAGACCCTCAACCAGCTCGACTACACGATCGAGCCGCGCGACGACGGCCGGCGCGCCTGGGTGCGGTACGTGCACAGCGGCGTCTTCGTCGACGACTGGGACAACCAGTACGACGGTGCCGCCAAGCACACCGGCTTCTACCTGCACACGCTGCGCCAGTACCTGACGCGCTTCGCCGGCCGGAAGATCACCGCGTTCGCCACCTTCGACGGCCCCGAGGCCGCCGGCGGCGCCGACGCGCTCACCGTCGTGGGCCGGGCGCTCGGCCTCGCGGACGACACCGCGGTAGGCGCCCGGGTCCAGGTCGAGGGGCCCGGCGGGCGGCGCTTCGAGGCCGTCGTCGACTATCGCGACCCGTACTTCATCGGTCTGCGCACCGACGACGCCCTCATCCGCTTCTTCGGCCGCAACCACTGGGGCCACATCGTCGGTATGAGCGTCCACGACTTCGCGGCGGGTGCCGACGCGGAGACCGACGAGACAGCGTGGAAGGGCTGGCTGAACGGGGTGTTCAGCCAGCCCTGAGAACCACTGCCGGGCGGCGCGGCGGTCACGGCCGTATCGCCGTGACCGCCGTCGCGCCCGTTACGGCCTGAAGCGCAGCACCTGCGGGTCGTGGTCGCTGATCTGGTCGTTGAACTCCGCGTTCGTGTGCACGCTGTCGTACGTGAAGTCGCACGAGCGCCGGATCGACGGACTGATCAGGATCTGGTCGAGGACCTGCGTGTTGCCCTGGAAGACGTAGGAGTAACGCTCGCTCCTTGGCAGTGACTTGACCGCCGACCACAGGGCGCCGTCGTCCTCCAGCAGCTCGGTGGTCTTCGAGAACTCGAAGTCGTTGATGTCGCCGAGGGCTATGACGTCCGCGTTCCTCTCCTTCGCCAGGATCTCCTTGACGAAGGTGTTCACGGCGGTCGCCTGGAGGTGGCGCTGGGTCTCCGAGCTCCGCTTCGGCGGCTGGAACTCCGAGTGCAGCGACTGGTCGCCGCCCTTGGACGCGAAGTGGTTCGCGATCACGAAGACGGACTTGCCGCGGAAGGAGAACTCGCCGACGAGCGGCTTGCGGCTGTTCGTCCAGGCGGCGTTCGCCGGGTCGATACGGCCGGGGGAGACCGTCAGCCGTGCCTTGCCGTACGCCTTCGTCACCCCGACGGCGGTCGTGGCGTCGCCGCCGGCACGGTCGGAGAAGGAGACCCGCTCGGGGTTGAACAGGAAGACCTGGCGGATGTTGCCGCCGGGCTCGCCGCCGTCCGCGAGGTTCACCGGGTCGATGGAGCGCCAGTCGTACGTCGGGCCGCCGGCCGCCGCGATCGCCTCGACCAGCTTCTTCACCGTCTGGTCGGCGGCGACCGTACCGTCGTTGGTGGCGCCGTTGTTGTCCTGGATCTCCTCCAGGGCCACGATGTCGGGCGACTGCAGGTTGTGCACGATCGCCGCCGCGTGGTCGGCGAAGGTGGCGTCCGAGGGGTCCAGGTTCTCGACGTTGTACGTCGCCACCGCCAGCTCGCCACGCCCCTGCTTGCGCGTCGTCTCGCGCTCCAGAGCGCCCTGCTTCAGGGTGCCGATCTGGTTGGCGACGAGCGTGTAGCCGCCGAACTGGTTGTAGTCCAGCGGGCCGGCCGTGGTGCCCTTCAGGGCGTCGCCGACGTTCGCCTTCGGGAAGTCCGCGACCGCGCCGAGCGACTGGATCTGCAGTCGGCCGGTGTTCTGCGAGGTGTAGGAGCCGTACACCGTGCCGCCGCGGCGGTTGGCGTTCTCCCGGGGCTTCACGGTGACCCACAGCTCGGTGAACGGGTCGGTCGCGCCGACCACACGGGCGTCGGCGACCTGGACGTTCATGCCTTCCAGGGACTCGTAGTGGTCCAGGGCGTACTTGGCGGGGGCGAGGGTCAGGCCGTTGACCGAGCCGCCGGCGGCGGTGTCGCCGGCCGGGGCGTACCGGCTCGGCACCGACCTGGCGTCGATGACGGTCGCGGCGGGGACGGCGTTGCCCGTGGAGACCACCGTGATCGTCGGCCGGGTGATCTGCGTCACGGACTGGTTTCCGGACGAAGTGCCGCCCGGCACGAACTCGGAGACCGTGCCCGCGACCGTGACCGCGTCGCCCACGGATACGGTCGGCCGGGAGCTGGTGAAGACGAAGACGCCCTCGCTCGTGGCCGGGTTCGAGTCCGCCCGGGTGTCCTGGATCCAGAAGCCGCGCGAACCGTAGGTGCGGACGCCCGTGACGATCCCCTCCACGCCGGTCACCTGCTGACCGGCGAGCGGGGACGTCCGGGTCGTGCCCTGGATGTCGTGGATGCGTAGGGAGTCCGCCTCGGCGGGCGAGGTCAGGACCACGGCGGACACCGTGGAGCAGATGGTGGCGACGGTCAGCGCGCCGATGCGCGCGGTTCTCTTGCTCGGCAAGGGGATCCCTCCGGGGACGTACGTGAGCGCCGGGACGAGAGTGGACGGGGGGTGGCCTGCGACCGGTGGGGCGGCGCGACGCGCGTAGAACTCCGAAGGGCGCCGACGGGGTTCGGTGGGCCCGGGCGGGCGCGCCTGCGGGTGGTCCTGTGATCGGCCAGAGCTACCCGTGAGTTTCTACGCGCGTCAATCTCCTGCCTGGTCAGGTCAGTTGTCAAGGTTTCGGCCACACCCGACTCCTGGCAGGTACATGAACCGGGCGGCATGCGTCCAAATCCGTCTAGGCTGAGCGGCTGCGTACTCGTACGCGTATCGCTTGTCAGATGTTCGATGTTCCGAGGAGATCCCCGCCGATGTCAGACAGCTCGCCACTGCCGCCGGTGCGGCTCCTCCCCGAAGCGGAGCTGGCGCGGGAGGCGCTCGCCACACCGCTGCTCTCGCGCGCCGCGCGGCTCGCCCGCTGGGCCGGCCCGGACACGCGGGTGGGCGCCGGGGGCGAACTCGTCGACGAGCAGCTGCCCGCGGCCGCCGCGGCGCTCGGGCTCACGGGGGAGGGTGCCGGCGGTGTCGCTGGTGCTTCTGGTGCTTCTGGTGCTTCTGGTGCTTCTGGTGGTGGCGGCACCGGTGGTGTCGACGGCGACGACGCGGCGGCCCTGGCGAGCGAGGCCTGGCGGGTGGCGGTGGACACCGGGCTCGTCGAGATCGTGGACGAGGAGGCCGGGACGGTCGCCGCGGGCGAGGACCTCGCGCTCCTCACCTCGGGCGGGCCGCAGGACGTGCTCGGCATCTGGCTCACCGCCCTGGAGACCACCCTCGCCGACGCGAGCGTGCCCGACCTCGACGGCCTCGTCGAGGCCATGGACTCCGGCGGCGAGATCGACTTCTCCGAGCTGGACTGGGACCCCGACGCCGAGGCGGACTTCCTCGACGGGGTCCTCGGCAACCTCTACCTCCTCACCGTCAGCGAGGACGGCCCCGACGGGCCCGTGCCGCTGCCCGCCCTCGCCGCGTCGATGATCGTCCCCGACGACATGGGGGAGCCCACCAACGACGTCCTGGAACAGGTCTCGGACGCCATGATGCGGCTGGACGACCAGTTCCGGGTGCTCGAGCCGATCGGGCTGGTGGAGTACCAGCCGGTGGACGAGGCGCTGATGACGGACGCGGAGGAGGCCGCGGCCGCCGCCGAGGGGACGGGCGCGCCCGCCGTCGACGACACCGATGTCACCCGGTACGGCATGGTCCGGCTCACCCCGCTGGGGCGGTACGGGGTGCGGGCGCGGCTCCAGGAGGCCGGCGTGGTCGCGCCCGCCGTGGGGGACCTCGTCGACAAGGGGGCGGACGTGCTCCTCGACGGCACCGCCGGGTTTCCGCCGGCGGCGGCCCAGGCCGAGACCGAGCAGTGGCTCGCCCGTCGTGAGTCGCTGGACGCGGCGCGGGAGTTGCTGGCCGCGGCGCGCGGGTCCGATCCGGGTGCGCCGCTGCGGCGGCTGCGCTGTCAGCAGGCGCTGTCCCTCGTGGGGGCCGTGGCCGAGCCGGCCCTCCGGGACGTACTGGACGACCCCGAGCTGGGCGGGCTCGCCCGGGTGTGGCTGACCGAGCGCGGCGCGGGGGATGTGCCGGCGCCGTCCGAGGCGATGGTCTTCTGGCTCACGATCGACACGGTCGCCGCGCAGTTGGCCGCCGAGGGGAATTCGGCGGAGCTGAGGGCGCTGGTGGAGGGGTTGGCCGCGCAGCACGGGTCGTTCTTCGCGGCGGCGTGGCGGGTGGATCATCCTGCGACGCCGGAGGTGTTGGAGGCGATGGGGAGGATCCACCCCGACAAGAAGGTGGCGAAGGAGGCCCGGAAGGCGGCGTTCAAGGCGCGGTCGCAGATGGGGCCGGGGGTCTGAGGGTTTTGGGGCTGGGTGCGCCTGATGGCTCGGGGGTGCGGGTC
>NZ_JARGEE010000309.1:0-10925 GCF_033794485.1 Streptomyces sp. MB09-02B | reverse complement strand
AATTTTTATAAAGGACAGTCCCCGTCCTTCTCGTCCTCCCCGTCCTCCTCGGCCGACACCCTCCGCACCGCCCTCGCGGGCCTGCTCGACGGGCTGCCGCCGAAGTCGGCCACGCAGGCGGTCGAGCGGCTGATCGCGAACTACCGGGGGCGGACGCCGACGGACGCGCCCGTGCTGCGGGACCGCTCGGACGTCGTCGCGTACGCGGCGTACCGGATGCCGGCGACGTTCGAGGCGGTGTGCTCGGCGCTGGAGGCGTTCGCGGCGGCGGTGCCCGGGTGGGTGCCCGGCGGTCATGTGGACGTCGGCGGGGGCACGGGCGCGGCGACCTGGGCGGTGAACGCGACCTGGGAGGGCACGCGGCCGATCACGGTGCTCGACTGGGCGGAACCGGCACTCGCGCTCGGGCGGGAGATCGCCGCGGCCAACCCGGAACTGAAGTCCGCCGAGTGGCAGCGCTCCCGCATCGGCTCGGCGCTCACCATCAAGGACACCGACCTCGTCACCGTCTCGTACGTGCTGGGTGAGCTGACCCCGGCCGACCGCACGGCCGTCGTCGAGGCGACCGCGACCGCCGCGCAGGCCGTCGTGATCATCGAGCCCGGCACCCCCGACGGCTACGCCCGTGTCATCGAGGCCCGCGACCGTCTGGTCGCCGCCGGTTTCCACGTCGCCGCCCCCTGCCCGCACAGCGCCGCCTGCCCCATCGTCCCCGGCGAGGACTGGTGCCACTTCTCGGCCCGGGTCAGCCGCTCCTCCCTGCACCGTCAGGTCAAGGGCGGCTCCCTGTCGTACGAGGACGAGAAGTTCAGCTACGTCGCCGCCACCCGCTGGCCCCCGACGCCGGCTCCCTCCCGCATCGTCCGCAGGCCCCAGATCCGCAAGGGCCAGGTCCTCCTCGACCTCTGCGAGACCGAGCCGGCCCTCGGCCGGACCACCGTCACCAAGCGCCACGGCCTGCTCTACCGGGCGGCCCGCGACGCGGAGTGGGGCGACGCCTGGCCGCCGCGGCCCGGGGACGACGACGGGACGTCCTGACCTCGTCGACGTCGCCCCCAACGCCGACCTCGACCTCGACCGCGGCCCGGTGCGCGGCCCCAGGATCGGCGAAAACCAGTTGCGCCGCGCACGCGGTCTGCGGCTATGTCATGGATCATGTCCACCACCCCGAACCTGGCCGAGATAACCCCCGCCAACCTGGACGCCGCGCTCGGCGTACGTGTCCGTCCCGATCAGGAACACCTGGTGGAGACGGTCGCGCAGTCGCTGGCCGAGGCGTACGTCCACCCCGGGGTCGCCTGGCCCCGGCTCATCATGGACGGCGACCGGGCGGTCGGCTTTCTGATGGCCTTCCTCGACATCGACTGGAAGGGCGACGGCTCGGGCACCGACATCCGTTCCGGGCTCTGGCGGCTCAATATCGCCGCTGAGGAGCAGGGGAGAGGCTACGGCCGCTTCGCCGTCGACTCCGTGGCCGCCGAGATTCGCCGCCGAGGCGGCGACCGCCTCTTCGTCACCTGGCACCCCGGCCCCGACGGCCCGGAGAACTTCTACCTGGGCCTCGGCTTCCGCCCGACGGGCGAGACCAGCGGTGACCAGCCGGTCGGCGTACTGGAACCACTCGGACCGGAGCCGGCCGGACCGGGGTCGACCGGACCGGGGTCGACCGGATGACCGTGTGTCTCGGTTCTCCGGGTGAGTTCTGCTGGATGGACCTCAAGACCCGTGATCTACCCGGCACCACCGCCTTCTTCGCCGCCACCCTGGGCTGGCACCTCACGGTGGACGAGGAGGACCCGCGCCGGTCCACGAGGATCACCACGGGAGACGGCCATCGCGTCGGCGGAGCGAGCGACCTGGCGAACCCCGTCTACCCGCCGGGCACCCCGGCCCACATCGCCTTCTACCTGGCGGTCGACGACGTCGACGCCCGCACCGCCACCGCCGTGGCGAACGGCGCACGGCTCGTCCTCCCGCCGTTCGACGCCGGAGACCAGGGGCGTGTCGCCACCCTGGTCGACCCGGTGGGGGCCGCCGTCTCCCTGTGGCAGCCGTACCGGTTCGGCGGATGGGGGTTCCCGCAGGGCGCCCCCGGCACCCCGCACCGCATGGTCCTGACCTGCCAACGGCCCGACAGGGCAAGGGAGTTCTACCGGAAGGTGACCGGCACGGCCCCCGTCCACGCCGACTTCGCCTCGGGCGACGCGCCGTCGCAGTGGGAAGTCGTCGTCGCCGTCGCCGACTTGGAGACGGTCGCCGCCCGCGCCCTCGGCCAGGTCGCGTGGTCGGCGGATCGTGGGCGTCCCGCGCTGCGGCTGACCAGTCCGGAAGGGCTCACCCTCCGGGTGGTCCAGCTCCGCCACGGCCTCGGGGACCGCTGAGACAGCGGCCCCCTCACCCATTCACGACGACTCGCCGGCCGTACGGCCCTCCTGTCGTTTCTCCTGCAGCTTGCGCAGCAGCTCCCGCTTCTGGGCCTGGGGGTCGAGGCCGCCGCCGACGCGACCGCTCGCGGGACCGCCGCGCAGGGCCTTGCGGCCTAGGTTCCGACGGGCGCCGCCCACTCCCAGCATGTTTCCAGCTCCACCTCGGGTCATGACACTCTCCCTATCCCGATGCAACGAGACGGTGCGTCTCGCCTATGACACCACCATGAGGCGAGACGCACCGTCTTGTCAACCTGATAAATTCGAGGCATGGCCAAAAAGACCTCCCCTGATTCCGCCCGGCGCAGCGAGAAGTCGCGTCGCGCCATCTACGACGCCGCCCTCGCCCTCATCGGAGAGGTCGGATACCAGAAGACGACGATCGAGGGCATCGCCGCCCGCGCCGGCGTCGGCAAGCAGACGATCTACCGGTGGTGGTCCTCGAAGGCGGAGGTCCTGCTGGAGGCGTTCCTCGACCTGAGCGCCCAGGCGGCGGAGGCCGCCGCCCGGCCGGAGGTGATCGGGGAGCACGCCGAGTACGAGATCCCGGACACCGGAGACCTCGAAGCCGACCTCAAGGCCGTCCTGCGCGCGACCGTCGACGAACTCCTCGACCCCAAGTTCGAGGTCCCCTCCCGCGCCCTGGCCGCCGAGGGAGTGATCAACCGGGAGCTGGGCGTCGAGTTCGTCGGCAAACTGCTCGAACCCCAGCTCCAGTTGTACGTGAAGCGCCTGCGCGCGGCCCAGGAACAGGGCGCCGTGCGCCCCGACATCGACCCGCGCATCGCCCTGGAACTCTTCGTCTCCCCGCTCGCCCAGCGCTGGCTGCAGTACACGGGCCCCATCTCGTACGCGTACACGGACGCCCTGGTCGAGTACGCCCTGCACGGCCTCGCGCCCCGCTGACCCGGTCAGGTCCGGCCGAGCCCGCCCGAGTGTGACCAAAGCGACCCGGCGCCGATCGGCCGGGGCCGCGGCGCCGACGGTAAATCCCCTCAAAACATGGAATAGCCAGCCTTCCCTGTCCGCACCCCGGCATCGCCCCACCTACCCCGGATGTGGTCTCCGGCCACCCGCGGCGCAGGATAGTGGGACGATGGGGACATGCTGTCCGCACCACAGCGAGGCGAGGCGATAGATGAGCGCGACGTTCGGCGGCCGGACCGGTCGGCAGGGCAGGTTCTCCGAGTGGCTGCGTGCCCGTCGTACCGGCCGCCCGCTCGACCCGGCCGCCGACGACACCGGCCGTGAGGAGCTGCTGCTCGCCGCGGCCGCCGCCGGACTCCCGCTCGCGCCCGCCGCGTACCCCTCGGGCTACCGGTGTTCGTGCGACCGAGTCGGCTGTCCCACCCCCGCCCGGCACCCGGTGTCGTTCGCCTGGCAGACGCAGTCCACCACCGACCGCGGCCAGATCGAGCGCTGGGCCCGGCACCAGCCGCAGGCCAACTTCATCACCGCGACCGGCATGGTCCACGACGTGCTGGACGTCCCGCTCGCCGCCGGCAGCGAGGCCCTGGAGCGGCTGCTCGCCGCCGGGATCGAGGTGGGCCCCGTCGCGGAGTTCGAGTCCGAGTCCGACGAAGGACGGCTCCTCTTCTTCACCCTCACCCGGGGCACCCCCGAGGACGAGGACGAGTGGTGGCCCTGCGAGCTGGACTGCCACCCCGAGACCATGGACGAGCACCCGGGCCTGCGCTGGCACTGCCGGGGGTCCTACGTCCTCGTGCCGCCGGCCCTGCTCCCGGGTGACCTGGGCGTCCACTGGGTACGCGGCCCCGAGCACCCGCTGCCGGACCCCCTGACCCTGCTGGAGATCCTCACCGACGCCTGCTCACGCCACGTGGGCGAGCAGCCGGACCACGCGAACACGGCCTGGCCCTCCCGCGGCTGACACCCCCGAGCGGCCGCCCGGCGGTAAGCCCCTACTCGCCCTTGGCCCCCGTCAGGCCGCCCACCTGGCTCACGACCCGCACCTGCTGGTCGGACTTCGTCTTCGCCGGATCGAGCACCGCCTGGTTGTTCACGAACTCCAGGGTCAGGGACTGCTTCGGCTCGCCCGTCATCAGGGCGCGCACGGCCGCGTCGTTGACGGGAATGCTCACCCCCGGCGCCGCGGTCTGCTTCTGGTAGTGGCGGGTGGTGAAGAAGACCAGCGCCCCGCCGTCCGTGGTGCGCAGACCGACCGGCGCGTAGTCACCGTTGGTGAGGGCCTCGTCGATGTGCTGCCGCGCCAGGCCCGGCTTCTCCGCGTTCCGCTGGCGCCGCGCGCGCTCCTCGGAGGTGTACGGCCCGTCCGCGAAGAGCGCGCTGTCCTCCTCCAGATACGTCACGTACCGTGCGGGCAACTGCGCGGGCTCCACGGAGAGTTCGGCGTCGTCGGGCTGCACCACCTGGGCGTGGCCGTCCTCGTCCTTCTCGAACTCGGGCATGTCGGCGGCGGGCACGATCGTGAGGAAGGAGACCTCCCACAGGTCGGTCAGCCCGTCCCGGGTGAACACGAACAGCCAACGGTCCGTCTTGTTGCCCTTGTTGGCGGTGGCGTCGACGACGAACCAGCGCGGCCACGCCGCCTTCTCCGGGATCGTGTACGTGATGTCGGCCAGCTTCAGCGGCACATGGTTCGGATTGCCGCTCGGGTTGATCTTCGCGCCCGAGCGGAGCTTGCCGCCGTCGATGTCGGCGAGCGCGCCGGTGACCCGGGCGGCGTCCTGGGACTGGTCGTTCGCCTTGTCCGCCTTGTTGTACGCCGTCGTGAAGTCCTGCAGCGCGCGCTCCGCCTCCGCCCGGGTCGCGGCGGGAAGGACCTCCAGATCGCCCCGGACCACCACGCACCCGCTCGCCGTCAACGACAGCGCGGTCACCGCCGTGGTCACCAGCGCGCCACGCCCGTACGCGAGAAGCCCGCCCCGGCGACGAACTCCGCCCCGGAGGCGAAGCCCGAGGAACCTCCCGCCCGTACGAACCGGACGAACCTCACGAAGCCCCAGTGGGCTCCGAACCCCGCGCACCCTGCTCATCAGGAATCTTCACCTTCCCCTTCCCGGAGGCGAACCCTACCGGGGCGAGGAACAGCGCGAGCGTCGGGATCAGGTAGAGGAGCCAGACCGTGACTTGCAGGACCGTCGGGTCGGGCTGGAAGTTGAACACACCCTTCAGGAGCGTGCCGTACCAGCTGTCCGGCGGGATCGTCCCGGTGATGTCGAACGCCTTGTCCGTCAGGCCGGGCACGAAGTCGGCCTCCTGGAGGTCGTGGAAGCCGTACGCGAGGACCCCGGCCGCGACCACGACCAGCATGCCGCCGGTCCAGGTGAAGAACTTCGCGAGGTTGATGCGCAGGGCACCCCGGTAGAACAGCCAGCCGAGCACCACCGCCGTCGCCAGGCCCAGCAGCACGCCGATCAGCGGGCCCTCGGTGCCGTCGCTCGACGCCCGTACCGACGTCCACACGAACAGCGAGGTCTCCAGGCCCTCCCGGCCCACCGCCAGGAACGCGGTCGCCACGAGCGCGCCCGTGCCCATCCGCAGGGCCGCGTCCAGCTTGCCGTGCAGGTCGGCCCTGAGATGGCGGGCGGTGCGCCGCATCCAGAAGACCATCCAGGTCACCAGACCCACCGCGATGATCGACAGGGAGCCGCCGAGCGCCTCCTGCGCCTGGAACGTCAGCTCCTGGGAGCCGAACTCGAGGACGCAGCCGAAGGCGAGGGCCAGCCCGACGGCCACCCCGATGCCGATCCAGATGGGCTCCAGCGCGTCCCGGCGGTCCGTCTTCACCAGATAGGCGATGAGGATGCAGACGACGAGACTGGCCTCCAGGCCCTCCCGCAGACCGATCAGATAGTTCGCGAACACGGCCTCAGCCCTTCGTCGATGAGCCGGTGAACAGCGCCCGCCCCCACCAGTCGTCCGCGTCCCGGACGCCCGGCGGCACCGCGAAGATCGCCGAACCCACGTGCTGGATGTACTCGTTGAGCGCGTCCGTGGCCAGATTGCGCTGCACCGGGATGAACCCCCTGCGCACATCACGCTGGTACGCGAGGAAGAACAGGCCCGCGTCCAGCCGGCCGAGGCCGTCCGTGCCGTCGGTGAAGGAGTAGCCGCGCCGCAGGAGCGTCGCCCCGCCGTTGGAGTCGGGGTGCGCGAGCCGGACGTGCGCGTCCGGCAGCATCGCCTTCAGGAACGGCTCGTCCCGCTCCTTCGCCTTGCCCACGGGCGCGCCCTCGCCCTTGTCGCGGCCGAAGATGTCCTCCTGCTCCCGCAGCGAGGTCCGGTCCCAGGGCTCGATGTGCATCCGGATACGGCGGGCGACGAGGTACGAACCGCCGGTCATCCAGGCCGAGTCCGCGTCGACGTCCTTCTCGTCCACCCACACGAACTTCTTCAGCCGGTCCGTCTCGGTGCCCGCGATGTTGCGGGTGCCGTCCTTGAACCCCATGAGGTTGCGCGGGGTCTGCGCCTCGGGCGTCGTCGAGGAGGTCTTGCCGAACCCGAGCTGCGACCAGCGCACCGACACCTTGCCGAAGCCGATGCGGGCGAGGTTGCGGACGGCGTGCACGGCGACCTGCGGATCGTCCGCGCAGGCCTGCACGCACAGATCCCCGCCGCTGCGGGCCTTGTCGAGGTTGTCACCGGCGAACTGCGGCAGGTCCACCAGGGCCTCCGGCCGCCGCCCCGCCAGACCGAACTTCTCGAACAGCGACGGCCCGAACCCGATCGTCAGCGTCAGCCGGGACGGCTTCAGCCCCAGCGCCTCCCCGGTGTCGTCCGGCGGTGCCTCCGGCAGACCGCCGAACCCGCCGTCGCCGACCGCCTTCCCGGCCGTCATCCGGCGCGCGGCGGCCGTCCAGTCCTTCAGCATCGCCACGAACGCGTCGCGGTCGTCCGTCTCCACGTCGAACGCGGCGAAGTGCAGCCGGTCCTGCACGGGCGTGGCGATCCCGGCCTGGTGCGCGCCGTGGAAGGCGACGGCCGCCCCGGCCGCGGGGGCCGCCTCGTCGCCGGTGCGCGCCACCGCGACCGCGCCCCCGGCCGCGGCGGCACCGAGCGCGAGCCCGGCCCCGCCCCAGCCGATGAGCGAACGCCGCGACGGAGTACGGGGATCGGAGGAGTCCTTGGGGGGCATCGTCACTTCACCACGGCTGCCGCGAGCTGGGAGAGCGGCTCGGCGAGCGCGTTCACCGCGTCCGACAGCTCCTTGCGCTCCGCCTCGCCGACCTTGTCGTAGGAGACGAAGTCGTACCCGGTCTTGTCCGCGCGGTACTTGTCGAGGAGCGTGTTCAGCGCCGCGAACTGCTGGTCGAGTTCCTTCGTCAGCTCCGGGTCGTTCTCGGCGGCGACGGACTTCAGCAGCTCGTACGACTCCTCGGCGCCCTCGACGTTGGCCTTGAAGTCGACGAGGTCGGTGTGCGAGTAGCGCTCCTCCTCACCGGTGACCTTGCCGGTGGCGACCTCGTCGAGGAGCTCCTTGGCGCCGTTGGCCATGGAGGTCGGGGTGATCTCCGCCGTGCCGACCCGCTTCTGCCAGTCCTCCAGGTCGGTCACCAGCTGGTCGGCAAGTTCGGAGTCGCGGTCGGTGAGCTTGCCGTCCTGCCACAGCGAGCGCTCCAGACGGTGCCAGCCCGTCCAGTCCTTCTCTGCGCTTTCATCGGCCCGGCCCTCCTCCAGACCGTCCTCGCGCACATCGACCTTCGGGTCGATGTCACCGAAGGACTCGGCGACCGGCTCGGTGCGCTCCCAGCCGATGCGGGAGGGCGCGTACGCCTTCTTCGCGGCCTCGACGTCCCCGTCCTTGACGGCCTCGGCGAACACCTTCACCAGCGGGATGGTCTCGTCGGCCTGCTCCTGCGCGTACTTGCGGTACGAGGCGACCGCCTTGTCGAGCCGCGGGTCGCGCTCGGCGATCTTCCCGCCGCCGGTGGCCGTCACGGCCTGCCGTATGCCGTCGCCCTTCATGCCGGGCTTGCAGGCGATCTGGTACTCGCCCGCCTTCACCTCGGCGGTGACCTTCTGCTTGGTGCCGGGGCCGATGTTCTCGCGCTCGGTCACCACCCGGTCGTCCGGGAACAGGATGTAGACCTCGGTGACCTTGGAGCCCTTGTTCTCGATGTCCAGTTCGACGTGGCCCGCCGGGAACTCCTTCTTCGACACCTCGCACTTGGTGTCGGTCGCGGTCACCGCGATGACCCCGTCCGCGCCCGCGCTGCTCTTCTCGGTGCAGCCGGTGACGGCGGTCAGGGCGGCCACGGTCGTGGCGGCGGTGACGACGGAGAGTCTGAGGGGGCGCATTTTTCGGCTCCAAGGAAGGACACAGGGGACACACAGAGAAGGTGAGGCCGCCCTAAGTTATCTGAGGCTAACCTCACCAAATGCCGTACTCCCAGTGAAGCCCTCTCCTCCGAACCGCACGAGCACGGCCCGATCACGGTGGCTCAAAACAGCCGCCATCATCCGGTCAACAGCAGGTCAAGAGACCCATTCCCCGGTCAAGAGCCCCGTTTCGGTGTGATCAGGACATCGCCGGTCCGCGGATGCGGGAACACGTCCACCGGCTGCCGGTACACCTCCGACAGCAACCCCTCCTCGAAGACCCCGGCCGGCGGCCCGTCCGCCGCGATCCGTCCGTCGCGCAGTACGGCCACCCGGTCCGCGTACGCCGCCGCCAGTCCCAGATCGTGCAGGACGACGACCACCGCGTCCCCGGCCCGCGCCCGCTCCCGGCACACTCGCAGCACCAGCTCCTGATGCCTGAGGTCCAGCGCGGCGGTCGGCTCGTCGAGCATCAGCAGCGGCGCCCGCTGCGCGAGCACCCGCGCCAGCGCGACCCGGGCGTGCTCGCCGCCGCTCAGCGCGGAGAAGGGCCGCGCCGCGAACCCGGCGACCTCGGTCACCGCCATCGCCTCCGCCACGGCCACGTCGTCGGAGTCCACCGCGTCGTCCCCGTCCGGCTGCCGCGCCCAGGGCGCCCGCCCCATCCGTACGACCTCCTCCACGGTGAACGGGAACGACAGCGTGGCCGACTGCGGCAACACGGCCCGCCGCAGCGCCAGTTCAGGCGCCGACCAGTCACCCACCGGCCGCCCGTGCACCCGTACGACCCCACCGGCCACCGGCAGATCCGCCGCCAGCGCGCCCAGCAGCGTCGACTTGCCCGCGCCGTTGGGCCCGACCAGCGCGAGCACCTCACCGGCGCGGGCCGCGACGGACACACCGTGCAGGACCTCGCGCGCACCGAGGCGGACGGTGACGCGGTCGGCCTCGGCGAGAACGTCACCGGGGCGGGAAGGGGACGGGGGAGTGGGAGCCCCCGAACGCAATCGCCCCAGGAGCAGCCCACGCAGGGACCCCGTGCCCGATGAAGCGGACCTCGTGCCCGTCGTGGACTTCGTGCCCGATGTGCCCTTCATGCCCAGCCTCCCTGCTTGCGACGGGTCCTGCGGAGCAGCCAGAAGAAGAACGGGCTGCCGATCAGGGCGGTGAGGACGCCCAGGGGCAACTCGGCCGGCTGGACGATCGTGCGGGCCGCGAGGTCCGCCGCCAACAGGACGACCGCCCCGGCGAGCGCGCTGCCCGGGATCAGGAACCGGTGCCCCGGCCCGGCCGCCATCCGCAGCAGATGCGGCACGACGAGCCCCACGAACCCGATGACGCCCGACACGCTCACGGCGGCGGCGGTCAGCAGCGCGACGACCAGGATCAGCACGACCCGCAGCCGCTCCACGTCCACCCCGAGATGCCGCGCGGGCCGCTCCCCCAGCGCGAGCAGGTCCAGCTTGCGGGCGTAGAACGGCGCCACGGCCAGCCCGATCACCGCGCACGGCAGGACGGCCAGCACCTTCGGCCACGTCGACTGCGCGAGCGAGCCCAACTGCCAGAACGTGATCTGGTTGACGGCCGCCGTGTCCTCCGCGAGGAAGATGAACAGCCCGATCGTGGCGCCCGCGAACGCGTTCACCGCGATACCGGTCAGGATCAGCGTCACGACCTCGGTCCGGCCGCCCGACCGCGACATCGCGTACACCACGAACACGGTGATCAGCCCGGCGACGAACGCGAAGACCGACACCGTCCAGTTCCCGAGGAACGTGATCCCGAACGCGATCGTCGCGACCGCGCCCACCGCCGCGCCCAGCGAGACCCCGATGACACTCGGCTCCGCCAGCGGGTTCCCGAAGACGCCCTGCATCAAGGCCCCCGCGCACCCGAGCGACGCGCCGACCAGCAGCGCCAGCACGATCCTCGGGAACCGCACGTTCCACAGCACCGACTCGGGAACGCGTGCCAGCTCCGCCCCGCCCAGCCCGATCCGATGGGCGACCGAGGAGACCACGTCACCGGTGGGGATGGGATAGGCCCCGAGCCCCCCGGCGACCGGTACCAGCACGAACAGCGCGACGACGAGGCCGACGGTGAGGAGCAGCGGGGCACGCCGCGGCCCGGCGGCGGAGGACCGCCGGCCGTCCTTCTCCGGGCGGCCCGGCACACCCGCGCCCCCCTCCCCGGTCC
>NZ_JARGEE010000308.1:0-10927 GCF_033794485.1 Streptomyces sp. MB09-02B | reverse complement strand
CTACGCCGAGCAGGCGACGGCCGAACCGACGAACCTGAAACCCCGTCAACCCTCACTGACCAGCTGATCAGCACCTCTCGCGCAACGGGGGAACCTCACCGCCGATCGTCGACAATCTCGAGCAGGGCCGCTGATGCTCTGGAGCGCTTGGTTCCCGAGCCTTGCCATCGATCAACAAGAGGACAGTTGACGGAACCAGGAAACCCCCTTGAGCGGCAGCACGCTCAGCGAGCACCCTGCGCAGTAGGTGTCCCCCAAGCCGCTCTATCCAGAGCAAGTTCCCTAAAGCTGGAAGGGGAGGGCGTGCGTGGACACCGAACTGGGTTCCGCAGTCGTCCTGATCACCGGCGTGATGGCGGCGGGGAAGTCCACCGTGGCCGAACTGCTGGCCGGGCAGCTACCCCGAGCTGCCCACGTGCGCGGCGACGTCTTCCGACGGATGGTGGTCCGGCCGGGAGGAACTGCTGCCCGAAGAGACCACCGAGGCCAGGTCCCAACTGGAACTGCGCTACCAACTGTCCGCGCTGGTGGCCGACGAGTACACGCGCCACGGCTGGACCGTGGTCATCCAGGACATCATCCTGGGGGAAGACCTGAGCCGGTATGTCGCCAGGCTGCATACACGACCCTTGTACGTCGTCGTGCTGGCTCCCTCCGCCGCAGCCGTGCGGAGCAGAGAAGTCGAGCGCCCGAAGACGGACAACCTCTCAGCCGCCCGGGTACAGGCCAGCTGAAGGTTAACGCCAGCGCGGCCGGGGCCATTCGTGAGAAAGCCTCACTGGCGCGGCGCACCGTTCAGTATTGCTCGGTCTCGACGAACCTCGTGTCCGCGTTGTTGGTGGCGAATGCATCGGCGGCGGCCGTGGGCTCGAATCCGGGCGGGCTGTCCTTGAGGCCCAGGCCCATGCCGGCCAGCTTCGCCTTGACCTCGTCGATGGACTTCGCACCGAAGTTGCGGATGTCCATCAAGTCGGCCTCGGAACGAGCGACGAGCTCACCCACGGAGTGGACGCCCTCACGCTTGAGGCAGTTGTACGACCGAACGGTGAGCTCCAGCTCCTCGATCGGCAGGGCGAAATCGGCGGCGAGGGCGGCGTCCGTGGGGGACGGGCCCATGTCGATGCCCTCGGCGTCGATGTTCAGCTCGCGCGCGAGACCGAACAGCTCGACCAGCGTCTTACCGGCGGAGGCCATGGCGTCACGCGGACGCATGGCCTGCTTGGTCTCGACGTCGACGATCAGTTTGTCGAAGTCGGTGCGCTGCTCGACACGCGTGGCCTCGACCTTGTACGTGACCTTCAGCACCGGCGAGTAGATGGAGTCGACCGGGATACGGCCGATCTCCTGGCCCACCTGCTTGTTCTGCACGGCGGAGACGTAACCGCGGCCGCGCTCGACCGTCAGCTCCATCTCCAGCTTGCCCTTGCCGTTGAGCGTGGCGAGGACGAGGCCGGGGTTGTGCACCTCGACACCGGCCGGGGGCGCGATGTCGGCGGCGGTGACCAGACCCGGGCCCTGCTTGCGCAGGTACATCACGACCGGCTCGTCGTGCTCCGAGGAGACGACCAGCTGCTTGATGTTGAGGATCAGGTCGGTGACGTCCTCCTTGACGCCCGGCACGGTGGTGAACTCGTGCAGGACACCGTCGATCCGGATGCTGGTGACAGCCGCACCGGGGATCGAGGAGAGGAGCGTACGACGCAGGGAGTTGCCGAGGGTGTAGCCGAAGCCCGGCTCCAGCGGCTCGATCACGAACCGGGAGCGGAACTCGTCGACGACCTCTTCGATCAGGGATGGACGCTGAGCGATCAGCACGGGGTGTTGCCTCCAGTGGTTTGGCGTCGGATAAGTGACGCCGCAGACACCACGAAGGGTACGTGCGCTACAGGCGGTTCGGCCTCTGCGCCCGACAGGGAGTCGTTCACCTACCCGCTGCGGGGGTTGTAGCAGTTCGCCAACACTGCCTACCCCCTTATTGGGCACGGTCGATGCCCAGCAGTTCGTCCGGTTGCTCTCGGTCGCGGAGGCCGCCGGCCGCGTTGCTCCTGCCGGTGACCCCTGCCGCTGTCGCCAGAGCCGTGCTGACCGCGTTCTCTGCCGGCGCCCTCGCTGTGTGCCTTCTAGGGCGCGGAGGGGCACTGCGCGTCTCGGTGCCCGCAGGTGTGACGTTCGTACGGCTGCTGACGCCCCGCCGGTGTCATAGCGCGGGTCGACCTCCCTGCCGGTGAGGACACTCGCGTGTCGTCGGTCCGGCTGCTCGGCGGCGGCCAGGATGCCCCAGTACCTACGACCCGGGAGGTCCCATTGCCTCGCACCCCGAAAAAGCCGGTCCTCGCTCGCGCCTGCGACCCGAAGGACGCAGCGAGAGCGGTTCTTGACGCTGCGTCCGCGCTGGGCCCCACACCTGGATACGTGAACGGCACGGATTACGCGGACTGGTTCGTCGAGGCGACGCCGGATCTGCTGCGTGCACTGGCAGACCTGGCCAACCACCACGAGGAGCACGAACTCGCCGACAATCTGCGCCGGTTCAGCGGTCCGATGTGCCTGGAGCCGCTGTACGACGACCCGTTTGAGAACCGCTCTCCCCGACGATTCTGCGCGGAGATCGTGGAACGGGAGGGGCAACCCTGTTCGGAGCACAGCCCGGAGAACGCGGACGCTCTGGGGCGCTGCGTCTGCCCCGACAGGACCAGGTTGTGCCGGAAACCCCGCGTGCCCGGCAAAGACCGGTGTGCCGATCACGTGGAGGTGTGCCTCGTGGTCAAGCGGGACGGCACGGTATGCGGGATGCGGCGCTGTGGGGTGCCGAAGCACAAGCGGGACACTGCGGCAGCGGCTGGAGGTGCGGCAGTGCGGTCGTCGTAGCGCTCCGCAGGTCGAGGCGCCGTCAAGCCGAGGTACTGGACGCCCGCAGGTGGTGCCGTCAAGGCATCGGTGCTGTATGCACACGTCCGGGTGGTGCACGGCGCTGCCGCCTCGGCGTGTCCACCCGGCTGTGAACACGAACTGTGATCATCGACTACTGACTGCGATCGCCTCTCCTGTTGGTGAGGTCCTGTGCTCTCGTGAAGGTTGGTCATGGCGACTCTCCCCTCCGCTCAGTCAGCTCGGGTGCCGCGTCCCTCGTCTGCCGCCCGGGTAGACCTCAGCGCCCTCGAGCCGTCGGTGTTCTCACGGCTTGTGGAGAAGGCGGACGAGACTCGCCACCTGCCTGCTGAGCTGGCTGCCGAGGCAGCCGTCCGGGCCGGAAGCGGCCGACTGGGCGTGAAGGAGCTGCGTCTGCTCCTTCTACGGTTCAAGGGAACTCGCCTCGCCGCCCAGGCGACGGCATCGGCCTGGGCGGTGGTGAGGGCGAGGCCCGAGCTCGCGACATCGGTGCTGCACTCCCATGCCCAGGAGAGCGGTGTCCCGACCGCGCTCGTCGTCCGGGACCTCAGTGGTGGTGGTCCTGGACTATTCGTCGTGCAGGCCGGCTGGCGCGATCAGGCCCGGCAGTTCCACGGCGCCGCCGTCACCCGCGGGACGAAGAAGGCTGCCCTGCAAGGCGCTGTGGTGAGCCTTCTCGGCCACATGTCCGGCTGTGAACCGGTGGATCAGGCCGGCTTCGCTGAGAAGGGGTGGCTGCCGGCGGCCCGGTATGCGGCCGGTTCGGTCGTAGCTATAGCTGACGCAACTTTCGCGTCACGATTGCTGAGCGCCCTCGCTCAGCCGGTCGTGGCGCCAGCCGTGGTCGCCGAGGTGGCCTCCCGGATCGCTGCGGGTGCGTTGATCCCTCGCGATCTTCATGCGGTGCTCTTCGACGCTGCGTCCTCCGCCTGGGAGCCAGCACGCAAAGCGGTGCTGATCGCCGCTGCCGAGACGCCTGGGGCCGCGGTCGCCGTGCTGACGCTGTACCACTCCGTTCGAAAGCAGCCTGTCCCGGAATTCGAAGAGGAACAGAAACCCGGAGGCGCGATTCTGTTCCGCTCTCGCATCACGTACGTGACCGACGGCGAGACGGCGACCGTGACCGGTCCGTGGCGCACAAACAAGCGCGACGCCCGGGGCGTGGTCGCACTGCGCGTGCTGGCCGATCTCGCCGGCCTGCCCGTCGAAGTTCCCCCGCCGCGGCAGACGCAGCCCCCTGCTCCTGTGACGAAGACGGCCTCCCCCAGCCCGCAGGACCGGCTCCTGGTGATGCAGCAGGGGGGTGTGATCAGCGAGCTGACCTTCAAGGAGCAGCCGAGCATCACGGGCCTGGAGCCTCTGTTCGTGTGCGTGGCCGCTTGCGTCAGCAATGGGCAGGTGGTCTCTGGCACAGGCCGCAGCGTGGGAAGGTCCGGCGCCCGCCTCGAAGCGGCGAAGCTCCTACTGGGCGAGTGCAAGCGGACCACGGCGCCCGCACTCCCTGTCTGGCATGGGAAGGAAAACGTCCCGGCCCTCAACGAGATGACCGCCCTCCAGGTGCTGAACCAGCTCAAGCAGAAGGGCCGGATTGACAAGCTGGTTGTCGGCAAGCCGCGGCTCGAACCGGGGGCCGGGTACCTCGCGGCCGTCACCTGCCAGGTCGCCGGGCAACAACTGCGGGTGGAGGTCGCCGGAGCGGCGAAGCGGCCTGCCCAGCGCAACGCGGCGAAGGCCATGCTGGAGCTACTGGCTGCACCACCTGGCGCGGCACCCCCGGACGCTCCCGCGGCGCCGGCGCCGGACATCCACGACGACCGCGTGCGGCACGGCCCCGCCGGACCGGTCGCCGGAGCCGACGACATCACCATGGCGGAAGCCTCTCTGGCCGCACTGCTACGGCAGGGAGCGGAACTCACCATCGACATCCACGGCGGGACCGCCCGGTTCCTGCTCTACAGCCCCGACGGGCTGCCCCTTCAGGGATCGCCCCCTCGCCCGATCCGAGCCTGTACGGCCGCACTGATCCTGCCGAGTCTGGGCAGTGCTATCCAACTACAGCTTGTGGAGTGCTGGCACGTCCCGCTACGGCTGCTCGCCAACGTACTGGCCGCTGCGGAGGAACAGGGAAAGGAAACGCATTCGGTCCGCGTGTGGCGCCAGGTCATCCGTCTCGGGCTGACCGTCGTGGCCTCCGGCCGCGTCTTCCCGCAGCTGGCGGACGACGGGGCGGACGTGTGGCGGGCCGGTCCGCTGACCGGCGAAGAGGAGGACTGGGTCGGGCGCCTTGCAGAGGCACTGGTGCCACCGGGGAACTGCGGCATGGTCGCGGACTCGAAGCCGCACCGGCTGTGGGCCCCGCGAGTCGCGATTCTCGCCGGACTCGACGCGGTCGCCGAGGCGATGCTCCGCGGCCCGGGTACCCCGACCGTGCTCGGGAACGGGCCGTTCACCGGGGCGGTGCCACGGCAGCAGCACGCGCCCGCACTCGTGCAGTGGGGCGACGATCTGCGGGACGGGGCGGCCTCCCAAGCGATGGACCTGGTGCTGTCGGTCCGCGCCCCGCAGAAGGACAGCCCGGACGACACCGAGCTGCTCTGGGCAGACCTCCGGCTGCGCATGCCGGATGCCCCGACGGCCCATGAACGGAACTGGCGCCGTGCTGCGGACATCGCGTCCGACCCCCAGCTCGTGGCCCTCCTACGCCGCCGGCTGCGGCACATCGCCGCCGACTGGGCACCCGCCGAACGGCTCCTGGAGCGCCCCGTCCCCGACACCTTCACACTGCGGGCGGCCGAGGCCGTCCTGCTGAGAGGACGGACAGCGCGGCAGCTGGAGCGGGCAGGACTGCGCGTGGAATGGCATCACGGGTGGACGGACCGTCTGCGGACCCGCGCGGTCCTGGAGCGCCGCCCCGCAGGACCGGTCGGCACAACTCGTCCCCGCTTCGCCCTGGACGACGTACTCGACGGACGCTGGCAGCTGTCGGTGGCCGGCGTCGACCTGTCCGACAGCGAGATGGACGACCTCGCGAAGACTCCTGTGCCGCTGGCGAAGGTCCGCCGCCACTGGGTGCTCCTCGACGAGGAGACAGCTCAGCGCGCAGGAGACCGCGTGATGGGGCCCGTGGCCGCCGACCAGGCGCTGCGGGCCTCCCTGACCGGGCAGATCAGCATCGAGGGCAACACCTTTGACTGCGAGCCGGCCGGAAACCTCGCCGAACTCGTGCAGTTCCTGCGCGACGGCTCCCGCAGCACCCCGGTGAAGTCACCCCACGGGCTGTCAGCCACCATGCGCGACTACCAGAAGCTCGGCCTCGCGTGGCTGGCGAACACCACCGACGCCGGCTTCGGAGCCCTCCTCGCCGACGACATGGGACTGGGCAAGTCCCTGACCGCCCTCGCTCTCCACCTGCACCGCCGCGACCAAGCGTGCCAACCCGTGGGCCCCTCCCTCATCGTCTGCCCAGCGTCCATGCTCATCAACTGGGAGCGCGAGGTGCAGCGGTTCGCCCCCACGGTGCCCACCGCCCGTTACCACGGCCCGGACCGCACCCTGGACGGAACGACGGCCCGCACCGTGGTGATCACGACCTACGAGACCGTCCGCCGCGACATCGACATCCTCGCCGCGCACCCCTTCGACCTCGTCATCGCCGACGAAGCACAGCTGATCAAGAACCATCGGACAGCCACGGCCATGGCCATGCGCCGCATCCAGTCCCAGATCCGCATCGCCCTGACCGGGACCCCCGTCGAGAACAGCCTCACCGATGCCTGGTCCCTGATGGACTGGCTCAACCCCGGCCTGTTCGGTGCCCTGAAGACCTTCCGCGAGCAGTTCGGCAGGCCGATCGAGGAGAACATCACCGACACCGAGCTGACCGACCGTCTGTCCAGCCTCCTCAGAGCCTTCATGCTCCGCCGACGCAAGAGCGACCCTGGAGTCCTGCCCGAGCTCCCGCCCAAGGTCTACAGTCCCCGGATCGTCGCGCTGACGCCCGAGCAGGCCGCCCTCTACCAACGGGTTGCTGACGACACCCTCCGAGAGATCCGCTCTGCCGAAGGCATCGCGCGCAAGGGCCTCCTGCTCAAGCTCTTCGATCAGTTGCAGAAGATCTACAACTCGCCCGAGCACTTCCTGAACGAGGCGCTCGACGACTCCTACGACCCCGAACGGGCCGCCGCACGCTCAGGCAAGCTGGCCGCACTCGACGACCTCCTGCCCGTGCTCCGCGACCCGGACGAGTCGTGCCTGATCTTCACCCGGTATCGGGCGATGGCCCACCGACTCGTCCATCACCTCCAGAGCCACAACATCAACCCGCTCTACTTCAGCGGCGACATCTGCGCAGGCCGCGACCGACAGCGCATCGTCGACACCTTCCAGAGCCGCCCCGGACAGACGATGGTCATCACCGTCAAGGCCGGCGGAACCGGCCTCACACTCACCCAGGCCAGCCACGTCATCCTCTTCGACCGCCCCTGGAACCCGGCCAAGGAGGGCCAGGCCATCGACCGGGCACACCGTCTCGGCCAGACCCGAACCGTCACCGTCCGCCAGCTCACCACCGAGAACACCCTGGAAGACCGGATCGACGAACTCCTGCGCCACAAACGCGCCCTTGCCGACGCCATCCTCACCAGCGACAGCTCCGCCCTCAGTGAACTCACCGACGATGAAATCTGCGAGCTGATCGCCCTAGGAGCCCCACGATGAACCACGCCAGCCTGTGGGCCGACAGCGTCGGCGCCGCCGCCCGCTCGACCATCGCCGACCAGGAAACCCTCCTCGTCGGCCGCACGGACCTGGACGACCGAGGTATCGAACGTCTCTGGATCTCGCCAGGACGCATCTCCGGCATCGTCACCGCACGCAACAGCGGCGCGGAACTCCGCGTAGCCATCACACTGCCAGTCCTCACCGCCGACCAAGCCTCCAACGTCCGCACCGCATCGCCCCACTGCGAGCACCACGACGCTGAAGACAACACACTGCCCGACTGTCTCGCCGACCCCGCGCACGCCGGCGGCGTGACCGTAGTGCCCAGCCCCGGCGAACTCCGTTTCATCTGCACCTGCGCGATGACAACCCCCTGCCGCCACGCAGCTGCCCTGGCACACGCACTCACCGACCGACTCGCCACCCACCCAGAAGACTTCGCTGTCCTTCGCGGACTGCGCCAACCCCAGCACCCGGCACAAGACCTCCCCACAGCGGGCGCGCCCACCGACACCAGGCCGAAGAACCGCCTCTCGGCACACCACGCGTGGGCCTGGTACAGGCAATACCCCGACCTACCCCCGGTCCCCGAGTACTCGCCTTCCCTCTCCGAGGAGCCGCCCGGCCTCCCAGACTGGGCCCCGCCGCCTCCCGCACCCACGACCGAGCACCTGCACGCTCTCGTGAACGACGCCGCAGCCCAGGCCAGAGACTTCCTCCGCACCGGAATTCCGCTCCAATGCGCCTGGGACGCGGACGCGGTCCGTCTCTCCTCCCGCATCCCACACACCTGCATCCCGGACATCGCCGACCGCCTTGGCCTCGACGTCGCGGACCTCCGCAATCGAATCACCGAATGCCACACCAACACGATCTAACCGGGCTCCGGGGTGGAGGCCAGCGCCCGTCCACCTTCCTCGGGAATCTCCATCGAGCAGCCTCTGCCAGATCTGAGGCTGAAGTGAGACGGGTGTTGTGCAGGCAGCAGTGAAAGTCGACTACTTGTCCGGTCGGGGGCCGGCACTGGCGTAGTAGAAGGCTCGCGCCTGCTTGACGAGGTCCCGGGAGGCGCCATGCTCCGTTCCCTCGACGTTCAGCGGCGGGTGCAGCTGGGAGATCAGTTGCTTCTCCAGTGGCACTGGGTGTGGGTGCTCGGTCCAGGTGAGGGTGAGGTGCTCGTGCATCCATTGAGTGAGGCGCTGTTCGTCGTCGGGGATCAGGACGACGCGGTCGGTCCAGATTGTGCGGTAGGTCTCAGCGGGCATGAGTAGGCCAGCCAGGGTCCGGCGCAGGGTGGACCGACCGGAGTCCCTCAAGTGGTTCGAGGCGACACGGGTCCGCAGTCGGCCGGCCTTACCCATGTAGAGCAGCCGCAGTCCGGCATCGCCCGTATTGACCGGTCCGGGGAAGCAGGGCAGGACCTCGGGTGATGCCCACCAGGCGTACACGCCCGCGGCAGCGGGCAGTGCGCTAGCCGCGCTGACGAGAGTCTGGGGTGCAGAGAGCAGGTTGGCGGTGGCCCGCTGCATGGTCGCGTCGTCGAGCATGGGCGAACCCTAGCCTCGTTATCGCGGGTGCCCGCAGTGCGGTTGCGGCAGACATTCCGGCTGGCCGAGAAGTGGTGCCAGTAGGAGTGCTGTCACCGATCCTGCTGGCTTATTCCGCGGGGGAGTCCATTGGCCAGGACAGCGGCGGCCATCCTGGCGTTTTCGGTCGGTGGTCGGACCGGTCGCCCGCGTTGGCAGGGTGTGCGCTGATCCTCTCAGGTGAGGAGGGCGGCGATGGCTGCGGTCACGGCGGTGGCGAGGGTGATGACTGCGGCGAACGTGGTCGCGGCGCGGGCCAGTGCGGCGGGGTAGGTGGCGCCGTCCATGCGGGCGAGCTTGCCCGCGCCGGCGGCGGCCAGCAGCGCGACGACGATGACGACTGTGATGGTGAGCAGAACGACGGCGACGGTCACGGCAGACTCCCGGTACACGGTGGGGTGTTGACGTGGTCGAAGGTCGCGAAAGTCGTGTGCGCCATGCTCCGCCGGGACGAAAATGAACACCGGCGAACATGACCGGTCCCGGGGGACGAACACGTGCACGATGAACAGAACGGCCACAACCCGGTACTCACCGAACTGCGTAGGAGATTGGACGACGGTCTGGCCCAGGCCCGGCTGACCCAGAAGCAGCTCGTTGCCCGCACCGGGCTGGGGCGCACCACCCTGTGGCAGGCACTGTCGCCCACGGGCCCGGTGCCGTCGGCACGGACCGTTGCTGAGCTGGCCCGGGTGTTGAAGCTGCCGGGCGAGGAGTTGCTGGAGTTGCGGCGGGATGCGGCCAGGGACGGAAAGGACGGGGGCGACGATCAATCGGGGCCTGGCCGTCCGATCGGTGGGTGGGAGCCGCACGATCTGGAGGTCCACCCTGCGGGGTTCGGCCGAACCGCTCCCGGCTGCGAGGCCCCTGCCGCGCGGGTGCTGCCCAGATACGTGCCCCGGGAGCATGACCGGGTGCTGGCCGCAGCGGTAGGGGATGCGGCGGCAGGCCGCAGCCGGATCGTGGTGCTGGTGGGCACCTCATCGACAGGCAAGACCCGGGCGTGCTGGGAGGCTGTCCAGCCCCTCGCGGACCAGGGATGGCGCCTGTGGCACCCCGTCGGCCCGACCCGCGCGGAGGCCGCGCTGGCAGGGCTGTGTCGGGTCGGGCCGCGGACGGTGGTGTGGCTGAACGAGGCGCAGCACTACCTCGGCGACCGGGCGGCCGGTGAACAGATCGCGGCGGCGGTACACCAGTTGCTGATCGATGAGAGGAACGGGCCGGTCCTGGTACTGGGCACGCTGTGGCCCGACTACGCAGCCGAGTACGCCGCCTTGCCCCCACCGGGCGGGGAGGATCCGTACAGCCGGGTGCGGGAACTGCTGGCCGGCCGCACCCTGACCGTCCCGGACACCTTCGACACCGATGCCCTGGCAGCGGCCACCGTCCTTGCCGAGAACGGCGACCGGCTTCTGGCCGACGCCCTCACCCGCGCCCGCGCCGACGGGCGGGTGGCCCAGGACCTGGCCGGCGCGCCCGAACTCCTCAACTGCTACCAGTACGCCACCCCGCCCGCCCGAGCATTGCTGGAAGCGGCGATGGACGCACGCCGCCTCGGCGTCGGCCTCCACCTTCCCCAAGCCTTCCTCACCGACGCCGCCCGCGACTACCTCAGCCAGAGCGACTACGACCACCTCACCGACGGCTGGGCGGAACTGGCCTACGCCAAACTCGCCGAACTGGTCCATGGCAAGCAGGCTCCCCTGCGCCGCACCATCCCCCGCCCCCCACTG
>NZ_JARGEE010000307.1:0-11039 GCF_033794485.1 Streptomyces sp. MB09-02B | reverse complement strand
CCCCCGCACCGACCCCCGCGCCCTCGCCCGTTACTACCTCACCGGCGAGAGGTTCGACTCCGCCGAAGCCGTCCGCATCGGCGTGCTCACGATGGCCGGCGCCGATGTCGACGAGCTGCTCGAACCCGTGCTCGACGGACTGCGCAGGGCCGCACCGAGGGCCCTGACGGAGACGAAACGCCTGCTCACGGCTAAGGTGCTGGAGAACTTCGACGCGGACGCGGGCGAACTGACCAGCCTCTCGTCCCGGCTGTTCGCCTCCGCCGACGCCCGCGAGGGCATGACGGCGTTCCTAGAAGGACGGGACCCGGGATGGGTGTTGTGAGCATGACGGAGACATGGCCGGTCGTGGAGCGCGGCCCCAAGCAGGACCGCAGCCGCGCCACCCGCCGACGCCTCCTGGAAGCCGCCGTCGCCTGCCTCGCCGAACACGGCTGGGCCGGCTCGACGGTCTCGGTCGTCGCCGAACGCGCCGGCGTCTCCCGGGGCGCCGCCCAGCACCACTTCCGCACCCGCGAGGACCTGTTCACCGCCGCCGTCGAATACGTCGCCGAGGAGCGCTCCCTCGCCCTGCGCGCCCTCTTCCCCGAGGGCACCGCCGACCGGCGCGCCGTCGTCTCCGCCGTCGTCGACCTCTTCACCGGCCCCCTCTTCCGCGCCGCCCTCCACCTCTGGGTCGCCGCCTCCAACGAGGAGCAGCTCCGCTCCCGGGTCACCGAACTCGAAGCCCGCGTCGGCCGCGAGACCCACCGCATCGCCGTCGACCTCCTGCGCGCCGACGAGACCGTCCCCGGCGTCCGCGAAACCGTCCAGGGCCTCCTCGACATGGCCCGCGGCCTCGGCCTCGCCAACCTCCTCACCGACGACACCGGCCGCCGCGACAAGGTGGTGGCCCAATGGGCGGCCCTGCTCGACGAGAAACTCGGCTGAGGCGTCCCCGGGACATCAAGGGCTCGACACCAAAGGCTCGACCTCAGGGACTCAGCCGCTCCACCCGCCACGACCCGTCCGGCTCCGCCACGTAGCGCAGCCGGTCGTGCAGCCGGTTCCACCGCCCCTGCCAGAACTCCACGCTCTGCGGCACCACCCGGAAACCACCCCAGTTCGGCGGCACCGGCACCTGCTCCCCCTCCGGATAGCGCGCGTGCAACTGCTCGTACGCGGCGTCCAGTTCGGCCCGGGAGGAGATCACCGAGGACTGCGCGCTGGCCCACGCCCCCAACTGCGATCCGTGCGGCCGGGTCCGGAAGTACGCCGCCGTCTCGTCCCGCCCGGTCCGCACCGCCGTACCCGTCACGATCACCTGCCGGGCCAGCGCGTGCCACGGGAAGAGCAGCGAGACGTACGGGTTCTCCGCCAGGTCACGGGCCTTGCGGGAGGCGTAGTTCGTGTAGAAGACGAAGCCCTGCGCGTCGTACGCCTTCATCAGCACCGTACGAGAAGAGGGGCGCCCCTCGGCATCGGCCGTCGACACCACCATCGCGTTCGGCTCGAACACCGCTCCCTCCTGCGCGGCCTGCAGGAACCACCGCCCGAACTGCTCCATGGGACCGGCGGCCAGCTCGCTCTCGTCGAGCCCGTCGGCGCGGTACTGCTTGCGCATGAGAGCAGGATCGTGATCGTTCACATGTTCATCCTGCCGTACGAACGCGGACCGGAGGAGAAGTGGCACTGAGTGCCGCGGACTCTCCCCAAAAGTGGCACTCAGGCGTATGGTGCTGGAACCGCCTGTCTTCCTGTCGCACGCATCAAGAGGAGCCGCCTGATGTCCGACTTCGTACCCGGGCTCGAAGGAGTCGTCGCGTTCGAGACGGAGATCGCCGAACCGGACAAGGAAGGCGGCGCCCTCCGCTACAGGGGCGTCGACATCGAGGACCTGGTCGGCCACGTCTCCTTCGGCAACGTCTGGGGCCTCCTCGTCGACGGCGCCTTCCGCCCCGGCCTCCCGCCCGCCGAGCCGTTCCCCATCCCCGTCCACTCCGGTGACATCCGCGTCGACGTCCAGTCCGCGCTCGCCATGCTCGCCCCGGTGTGGGGCCTCAAACCCCTCCTCGACATCGACGAGGAGCAGGCCCGCGCCGACCTCGCCCGCGCCGCCGTCATGGCCCTCTCCTACGTCGCCCAGTCCGCGCGCGGCCAGGGCCTGCCCATGGTCCCGCAGCGCGAGATCGACAAGGCCCAGTCCGTCGTCGAACGCTTCATGATCCGCTGGCGCGGCGAGCCCGACCCCAAGCACGTGGCGGCCGTCGACGCGTACTGGACCAGCGCCGCCGAACACGGCATGAACGCCTCCACCTTCACGGCGAGGGTCATCGCGTCGACGGGCGCGGATGTCGCGGCGGCCCTCTCCGGCGCCGTCGGAGCCATGTCCGGCCCCCTCCACGGCGGCGCCCCCTCCCGAGTCCTCGGCATGATCGAGGAGATCGAACGCACCGGCGACGCCGACGCCTACGTCAAGCAGGCACTCGACAAGGGCGAACGCCTCATGGGCTTCGGCCACCGCGTCTACCGCGCCGAGGACCCCCGCGCCCGCGTCCTGCGCCGCACCGCCCGCGACCTCGGCGCCCCCCGCTTCGAGGTCGCCGAGGCCCTGGAGAAGGCCGCCCTGGCCGAACTCCACGCCCGCCGCCCCGACCGTGTCCTCGCCACGAACGTCGAGTTCTGGGCGGCCATCGTCCTGGACTTCGCCGAGGTCCCGGCCCATATGTTCACCTCGATGTTCACCTGCGCCCGCACGGCCGGCTGGTCGGCGCACATCCTCGAACAGAAGCGCACGGGACGACTGGTGCGCCCCTCCGCGCGCTACGTGGGCCCCGGCGTGCGCAGCCCCCAGGAGATCGAGGGCTACGCGGACATCGCCCGCTAGCAGGGGCCGTCACGCGGGGCTGAGCAGCCCCGCGTGATGCCGCTCGGCGACCAGCGGATGCGCCCGCAGCTTCCCCTTCAGCTCGTTGAAGCCGTACTCGGCGAAGAGCGGATTCCCCGGATCGTCGGTCACCCCGGGCGCCGTGGAGGCGTACGGAAAGACCAGCGGCTCCACACGTCCGAAAGTGAGAAGAGAGGGCTGGGGCCGGGTCCGGGGTTCAGGCGGAGAACCGACAGCCCATGCTCGTGACGCGCACGAAATCCACGTGCCGGCGTCGAACGAGTATCGGAAGCATGGTGAAAGCATACTGCGCCCTACGAAACGCAGACGACCCGCAGACTCTGGGTCCCTCCGGCCCCTGAGGACCGAAGAAGCCGGCCGGACGTACCGGCGAGCCTGCGGGTCGGGTGACTGCTTGAGATTGGGCCGGCTGCGCGCTCAGTACGCGCTGGTCCGGCACCGCACTGTGTGTGGTGCAGGGCCGTTAGCCCGCAGCCACCTCGTGCGTCCGGGTTTCATACATGTACCCGATCACCTCCCTTCTCACGTGCCCCTCACTCTAGGAAGCGAGCTGGAGGCGTTCAAGCGCTTTTTCGCAGGGATCGTTCGGCGATGTCGTCGCGCTCGGCACAGCTGTAGCCGTCGCCCCGTAGCAGCAGCCGCACATCCCGGGGGCCGACGTTGATCAGGCCGGTCGGCCGGCCGACGACGTGGCGAGGCTGCGCTGCCCCCGGGGTCTGACGGCGAAGCATCGAGGCAAGTTCCCAGCTGACGAACGGCTTATCCAAAGAGGCCGCTACCCAGGTACTTGTAGCCGGAGTCGGGTGCCAGCGTGACGACGGCCGTCTCTGGCGGCAGCCGGGCCGCGAGGCGCAGCGCCCCGTACACGTTGGCACCGCCTGAGACACCGGTGAAGATGCCTTCCTCCTCGGCCAGGCGGGACGTTGTCGCACACGCGTCGTCGTCGCTGATGATGTCGACCGCGTCGACGGCGTCCATGTCGAACAGCGGTGGGGCGAAGCCACTCCAGCCCTGCATCGCGAAGACGCCCCGGGTGCCGGCGGTGATACCTGGCGATCCGGCCGGCTCCAGGCCGACGATCCGGGGGCGCGGGTCGCGCCGACGGATCGCTGCTGCCACACCGAGCAGGGACGCGGCACTGCCGATACCGGTACAGAACGCTGCCACTGGCAGGTGCGCGCTCTGGTCCAGGATCTCCCTACCGAGTCCGTCGCGCAGACCGGCGACCACATACGGGTTGTTGAACTGGTCGGTGAAGTAGTGGCCCGGTTGTCGGGCGAGGTCAGCGGCGCGGGCGCGCATCGCGTCGATGTCGGTCGGTGTGACCGTACCGGGTGCGACGGCGGCGTCGAGTACCTCCACGTCGGCGCCGAGCGCCCGCATCAGCCGCCGCGGCTCGTCGCTGAAGCAGGCCGACGTGACGATCTTGAGCCGGTACCCCTTGACCGCGCAGACCAGCGCGAGCCCCGGGCCGGTGCTGCCGCCGGTGTACTCGACGATCGTCATCCCTGGGACGAGCGTGCCGTCACGTTCGGCTCCCTCGACCATCGCCAACGCCAGCCGGTCCTTCATGGCGCCAGTCGGGTTGAGGTATTCGAGCTTCACCAGCACCCGGGCACCGGTCGAGGGCGCGAGGTGCCGCAGTTCCACGAGCGGCGTGTTGCCGATCGCGGCCAGCGTTCCTGGTCGCATCGCCCTACCCTCTGCCGGTTGCGGCAGGCACGGTGGCCCGGCCGGCAGCGTGTGCGACGGCGGCGTAGGCGAAGGCGCGCACCACCGGATGACACCGTCCGTCATCGATGGCGAGTTCGGGCTGGAAGAGCGTGCTCAGGAAGAAGGGATGGCCCGGCAGTTCGGCGATCCGTACGTCGGGGCCGTCGTGACCGGTGAACCGCATGCCGTGCGCGGACAGGACATCCAGGTACTGGGGATTGAGCCCGTACCCGCAGTGGTAGCGCTCCACGGTCCGGTCCACGCCGAGGATACGTTCGGCCGCCGAGCCCGGGGTGATGCTGACCACGCCCTCGTGCCCGATGAGGGAACAGGCCAGGGGTGAGATCAGCGGGCTCTCCGCGTGCGGAGTGTTCTCGGCGTGGTCGGCAGTGGTGAGCCCGCAGACGTTGCGCGCGAACTCCAGCAGTGTGTGTTGGAACCCACCGCAGGTACCGAGGTAGGCGATGCCGTTCTCCCGGGCGATACGGGCTGCCTGGAGCGCGCCGGTCTCACTGCGGTACGGGCTGCCGGGCAGCAGCCAGATGGCGTCGAACCGGTCCAGCCTGGTGGCGTGCGCCTCCTCGGTCGGTACCCAGTAGGCGTCCAAGGCGATTCCGTCCCGCTGCCGCAGGTTTTCCAGCAGGACGGGGATCCGCGTGTGGGACCGCACGTGCGGCGACCGGTCGCCCACGAGTGCCACCTTCGCCGTATGCGTCTCGTCGTTGCTCTCCATGGGCTCATCGTGCGCAGCCCGCAGTTATCAGTCCAACGAGAAATCATCGTCGAACTATCAGAGATACTTATGGCTATGGATGTCCACCTCCTGCGCACCTTCGTGGCGGTAGCCCGTGAAGGGTCCTTCTCCGCCGCCGCGGGCGACCTCGGCTACACCCAGTCCGCGGTTTCCCAGCAGGTCGCCGCGTTGGAGAAGGACCTCGGGGTGCAACTGCTCCACCGTCGCCCGGTCATCCCGACCGAGGCCGGGCAGCGGCTCCTGGAGCACGCCACGCCGCTCCTGCTGCGCCTCGACGCCGCCCGGACCGACGTCCAGCGCCTGTCAGGCGAACCGCCTGCCCGTCTGACCCTCGGGGCGTCGCCGCTCGCCGACGTCCGGCACACCATCGCCGTACTCACCGACCTGCAGCGCTCGATGCCGCGACTGACGATCGCCGTGAGAACCATGGGCCGTGACGGTGTCCTCGAGGCCGTCGCCAACGGCGACGCGGACCTCGGTCTCGTAGACGGAGTCACCGCCGCCAGCGACCCGCTCCGCCTGCTCGACAGCGGTCCGCTCACCACGGTCGCCCTGACCGAGGAATCCGTCGCCGTGGCCCTGCCCGGCACACACCCCCTGGCAAGCCGTGGCCGACTCCGTCTGGAGGACCTCGTCGACGCCGTCTGGATCGACGCACCCGACGTCGCCACACCGCTGGACCGGCTACGGGACCTCGCACACACCGACGGGTTACGCTCCAGCCTGCACTACGACGGCACCGATGCGCGCAGTCTCCTGGCCCTTGTCGCGGCCGGTGCGGGACTCGCCCTGCTCCCCACGTCCGCCGTGCGACACCACCGAGAGGACGAACCCGATGTGACCGGTGTCCCGCTCGCGACCCCCCACCTCATCCACCGCACCGAACTCGTCCACGGCAGCCTGACGGGTCCCGCCACGACTCTCACGGCGGCGATCCACCGGCACGCCGCAACCGCCCGACCCTGACCCTCGACCCCGTCGACTGCCGCATCCGGAGGCGTAGGGGCTTGTGCTACCGGAATCCATTCGCAGTGCTCCGGCCTTCAGGCCGGGGGTGAAGCGAATCTCGTCGTGGCGACGCGGAGCGTCGCGTGGCTCGGCGAGGTCTCCGCAGTGGTGCTCCAGCAGTCCCTGCGGGACGCCGAGAAGGCGTACCGCGACTTCTTCGCCTCCCTCAAGGGCACACGCAAGGGACCGAAGGCGGGAGCACCATGGTTCAAGTCCCGTAAGGACACGCGGCAGTCGATCCGGTTCACCGCCAACGCCCGCTGGCACCTCACCGACAACGGCCGGCTGAACCTGCCGAAGATCGGGGCGGTGAAGGTGAAGTGGTCCCGTCCCCTGCCCGCCACCCCCACCTCGGTCACCGTCGTCAAGGACGCGGCCGGCAGGTTCTTCGCCTCCTTCGTCATCGACACCGACCCCGCCGCAGACGCCGCCCGGATGCCCGCCACCGACCAGATGATCGGCATCGACCTCGGACTGACACACTTTGCGGTCCTGTCCGACGGCACGAAGATCGACTCCCCCAGGTTCCTGCGCCGCGCGGAGAAGAAGCTGAAGAAGGCCCAGCGCGAGCTGTCCCGCAAACAGAAGGGATCCAAGAACCGCGACAAGGCCCGGCTCAAGGTCGCTCGCGCCCACGTCAAGGTCACCGATGCCCGCAGCACGCACCAGGCTGGCCAAGTCCGTGCACGACGCCGGATGGTCATCGTTCATCGACATGCTCCAGTACAAGGCGGAGCGGTACGGACGCACCCTGATCAAGATCGGCCGGTTCGAGCCGACGAGTCAGATCTGCTCCACCTGCGGCGTCAAGGACGGGCCCAAACCCCTGAACGTCCGGGAGTGGACGTGTGCCGCCTGCGGCACCGTCCATGACCGGGACATCAACGCCGCGATCAACGTGAAGACGGCCGCCGGACTGGCGGTATCAGCCTGCGGAGCGCCGATAGGACCAGAACCCGTTCTGGCACAGCGCGAAGAAACAGGAAGCCACGGATTCCCGACCCAAGCCCGTGCCGCGTAGCGGCACAGCAACGGAACGGGAGGCCAGAATCCTCGGGCTTCAGTCCGAGGTGCAAGTCAATCCGACGACCTCTCCAGCGCCTCCAGGTCCAGCGCCGCCGCGATGTGTATGGCGACGTCCTCCGCGTAGACGGCGTCCGTGCGTTCGAACGGGTTGCGGCCGGCGCCGCGGAGGAAGGTGACGACGCCGAGGGTGCGGCCGCGGCTGCGGAGGACCGCGCAGAGGGCGTGCACGGTCTCCGGGGGCCACTGCCGCCCGGTGGCCCATTCGCGGGCCGTCTCCGGTGCGGCCGTACCTGCGCTGGCGCGGACCGAACCGGCGCGCTCCACGCACTGCAGGGCGGGGTGGCCGGGGCCGTAGCGGACGGGGATGCCGGCGTGGCCGGCGAGATGGCTGGGGCCGGGTCGGCCGGAGGGCGTGGCGGCGGCGCGTACGAGCCGGGCGGGTCCTTCGCCGTCGGCGATCGACCCTCCGGCCACGCGGTCGATGAGGGCGTGGTCGGCGAAGCCGGCGAGGGCGAAGTCGAGGTGGACGGTGGCGGCCTCGCCGGGGTCCTCGCACTCGGAGGCGGCGCGTGCGGCCCGGTGGAGCTGGTTGGCGCGGAAGCGGAGCTGCGCGGCCTCCTGCTCGGTCTGTTTGGACTCGGTGACGTCCTGGAAGAGCCAGCCGACGCCGAGCGGCACGGGTTCCTCGGCGAGCGGGGAGGCGAGGCGGAGGAATCCGCTGCGCCAGCACCGGCGTTTGTCGCCGTCGGGGGTGCGGACGCCGACCCAGATCTCGGCGGGCGCGGGCGGGGCGCCCTCGGCGAGGACGTGGGTGAGGGCGTTCTCCAGTTCCTCGGCGCCCTGGGCGAGCAGTTCGCCGAGGGGACGTCCGAGGACCGCGGTGCGGCCGATGCCGAGGGAGCGGGCGGCGTGGGCGTTGACGACGGCGGGGCGCAGATCGGCGTCGACGAGGACGACGCCCCAGGAGGCGTCCTCGAAGAGGGCCTCACTGAGCGCGATGGACCGCTCCAGGTCGATCTGGGCGTGGACCTCGCTGAAGGCGCAGTAGAGGCCGGCGGGCTTGCCGTCGGGTCCGCGCACGGCGGCGGACTGGGTGCGGACGAGAACGCGCCCGCCGTCCTTGGTGACCAGGGCGAACTCGTGCACCTGTCGGCCGCTGGCGTGCATGGCGGCCAGCAGCCGCCCCTCGACCTCCTCGGCGTCGGCGGTCCGGACCGCCCACCCGGCGAAGCCGCGGCGGCCCACGGCCTCCTCGGCGCTCCAGCCCAGGATGCGTTCGGCCTCGCGGTTCCAGTGGGTGACGACGCCGTCGGCGTCGAAGGCGCAGAGGGCCGCGTCCATCCCGTCGAGGAGGGCGGCGAGGAGGTCCGACCCACCGGAGTCCGTGGAATCCGCTGAGTCCATGGAGCCCTCGGTGCTGTCGGTGTCCTCGGTGTTCACCGTGTCCTCGATGTCCTCGGTGTCCTCGTTCGTCGAGCCGTTCCGCTCGGGCTTGTCGGGCCCGAGTTCGTCGGTGGCCCCACTTCGCCGGGAAGCACTCACCTGAACCCCCTGCAGGCTGCGTTGCGTCCGCATGTACGGCTGGTACGGCGCGTCGGTTCGCTCACTCGCCATCATTCAACTCGAACGTGACCCAGCCCACATCTGCTTCACGCAAGATGTGGACGAAATCGTTGTACGCCGGATTTCCTCCTCACCCTTCTCAGCGTTCCCACGAATCCGGGGGCGCAGTCAGCGCAGGTAGAAGATCCGATCTCCGTACTCGCGCATGACCCGGTCGTTCCAGTCGAGTCCGCCGTCGACGTTGCCGGAGCGCAGCAGGGGCGGTTCGACGCCCCGGTCCGCGAGGGAGGCGGCGGCGGTGGCCATGACCGACTGCAGGATCGCCGAGGTGACGACGGTGGAGGCCGGGGCGAAGGGGGCGGGGATGGTGTCGAGGGTGAGTTCGGCGTCGCCGACCGCGATCTTCGAGTCGAGGACGAGGTCGCAGTGGTCCTTGAGGAAGGTGCCGGAGGAGTGGCGGGAGGTCGTCTCCGTGGCGTACGCGACCGAGGTGACGCCGATGACCTTCGCGCCCAGTTCCCGGGCGTGCGAGGCCATCTCCACGGGCAGCGCGTTGCGGCCGGAGAGCGAGATCACCACGAGCAGGTCCCCGGCCCGCAGCGGGCTGCTGTCGAGGACGGCGGTCGCGAGCCCGTCGACCCGCTCCAGCGCGGATCCGAGGGTCGCGGGCATCACGTCCACCCCTACGGCGCCGGGGACCGCCAGCAGGTTCATCAGCGCGAGTCCGCCGGCCCGGTAGACGAGGTCCTGGGCGGCGAGCGACGAGTGGCCGGCGCCGAACGCGAACAGGCGTCCGCCGGCGACGACCGTGTCCGCGATCAGCTCTCCGGCCGCGGTGATCGACTCTCCCTCGTCGTCCCGTACGCGTTCGAGCAGCCCGATCGCCGCGTCGAGGAACCGCCCACCCGCCGTGCCGCCGTCCAGCCCCATGCGCCGACCCCTCCGCTTTCTCCGCGTCCGTGTCCTTGGTGACGCCGATCACGTTAGTGGTCTGGACCAGTGGGGTGTCAATACTGGAGAGCGCGGGGCGCGGACACCGCTCTCCAGGGGCACGGGGCCGCGCGAGAAGCCCCGCCTGCCGCACCGGCACCCGCACCCGCACCCCGGTCTCAGCCCCACCCCCATGGGCGAGCCGGCCCAAAAGCGGGGCGTCAGGTCACAAATCGGCCACCTGACCGGGCTCATACCGCCGTCGTTCCCCCGCCGCCACCCGGTTGTCAGCCGGATGCGTAAGAATTGAGTCCAGGGCCAGCGCAGCAAGCCGCAGCAAGCCGGTGTGGCCGTCTGAGCCTCCGGCTGAATCTCATCGAGGGGCACGTATGTCCGGACTGATCGACACGACGGAGATGTATCTCCGCACCATCCTCGAGCTGGAGGAGGAAGGCGTGGTCCCCATGCGCGCCCGGATCGCCGAGCGGCTCGACCAGAGCGGCCCCACGGTGAGCCAGACGGTCGCGCGCATGGAGCGCGACGGTCTGGTGTCCGTCGCCGCGGACCGTCACCTGGAGCTCACCGAGGAGGGCCGTCGGCTGGCGACGCGCGTGATGCGCAAGCACCGCCTCGCGGAGTGCCTGCTCGTCGACGTGATCGGTCTGGAGTGGGAGCAGGTGCACGCGGAGGCGTGTCGCTGGGAGCACGTGATGAGCGAGGCGGTCGAGCGCCGCGTCCTGGAGCTGCTGCGCCACCCCACCGAGTCGCCGTACGGCAACCCGATCCCGGGCCTGGAGGAGCTGGGCGAGAAGGACGGCGCGGACCCCTTCCTGGACGAGGGCATGGTGTCGCTGGCCGACCTCGACCCGGGGGCGGAGGGCAAGACCGTCGTCGTACGCCGCATCGGCGAGCCCATCCAGACGGACGCCCAGCTGATGTACACGCTGCGTCGCGCGGGCGTGCAGCCCGGTTCCGTGGTGAGCGTGACGGAGGCGGCCGGCGGTGTCCTCGTGGGCAGCGGTGGCGAGGCGGCGGAGCTGGGGGCGGACGTCGCCTCCCACGTGTTCGTCGCCAAGCGCTGACCTTCCCGGCCCGCCCTCGGGCTCGTACCGGCACCGGCACCGCCCCCGGCCCGCTCGTCCGCGGCCCGTGGATCCC
>NZ_JARGEE010000306.1:0-11063 GCF_033794485.1 Streptomyces sp. MB09-02B | reverse complement strand
GGTCAAGGGTGGGGGGGATGATCCCGAGTACGCGTTGGAGAAGGCGGTTGTGGTGATCGCTCGGGCGGCTCGGTCCCGTCGGGGTTGAGTTCTTCGCCCCCGCCGCCCCTACCCGTCCCGTCCTTCAGGGGCGCTGCCCCTTCGACCCGGGGGCGAGGGGAGGCACGGTGAGTGGGCACGCGCCGGAGCGTTGGGGCCTGTCGCGCAGTTCCCCGCGCCCCTGAAAACCCGAAAGCCCCGCCCTCCACCCCTGGGGAAGGGGCGTGGGGCGGGGCCTTCGGTTCGAGATGAGGGATCCGCACCCGCGTGGCGAACGCAGGCCGCGTGCGGATCCGGGGTGTCGGGTGGGAGCGGATGAGAGAGGGCCCGCTCTGGGTCCAGCCGACGGTCAGATCAAAGGTGAAGCTCAGCCCTTGAGGGAAGCGACCTTGGAAGCAAGCGCCGACTTCTTGTTGGCGGCCTGGTTCTTGTGGATGACGCCCTTCGAGACAGCCTTGTCGAGCTGACGCGCGGCAGCGCGCTGGTACTCGGTGGCCTTCTCGGCGTCACCCGCGGCAGCGGCCTCGCGGGCCTTGCGGATCGCGGTCTTGAGCGACGACTTGACGGCCTTGTTGCGAAGGCGCGCCTTCTCGTTGGTCTTGTTCCGCTTGATCTGGGACTTGATGTTCGCCACGAATGAGCCTTTTCAGCTTGGATTGAGCTTGATTTTCTCTGGCTGTGCCTCCTGCAGAGAGGGCATGAGACACAGCGGCCCACGTTACCAGCAGCTCTCGCGTCGGCCCAAACCGGTCGCAGCCCGCCACCCGTGGGACCATGGTGCCTACGTACAGACCGCCAGACCCGATCCGACCCGAGACCGCAGACGGCTGCGGACGCCTCAAGAATCAGGACCCTGCGTGCCCGCGATCCCTAGCCATGTGCCCGAGCCGAGCCGTACCGACCCGGCTCTGATCCGCAATTTCTGCATCATCGCGCACATCGACCACGGCAAGTCCACGCTCGCCGACCGGATGCTCCAGCTGACCGGTGTGGTCGAGCAGCGGCAGATGCGTGCTCAGTACCTCGACCGCATGGACATCGAGCGTGAGCGCGGCATCACGATCAAGTCCCAGGCGGTGCGTCTGCCCTGGGCGCCGACCACTGATCCGGGCAACACGCACATCCTCAACATGATCGACACCCCCGGGCACGTCGACTTCACGTACGAGGTGTCGCGGTCGCTGGCGGCCTGTGAGGGGACCGTCCTCCTGGTCGACGCGGCGCAGGGGATCGAGGCCCAGACCCTCGCCAACCTGTACCTGGCGATGGAGAACGACCTCAAGATCATCCCGGTGCTGAACAAGATCGACCTGCCGGCCGCGCAGCCGGAGAAGTTCTCCGAGGAGCTGGCGAACCTCATCGGCTGCGATCCCGCGGACGTGCTGAAGGTCAGCGCCAAGACGGGTGTGGGGGTCGACGCGCTGCTCGACCGGGTCGTGGCGGAGGTTCCGGCGCCGGTCGGCGTCAAGGACGCGCCCGCCCGCGCGATGATCTTCGACTCGGTGTACGACTCCTATCGGGGCGTGGTCACGTACGTCCGTGTGATCGACGGGAAGCTCAACAAGCGCGAGCGGATCCGGATGATGTCCACCGGCGCCACGCACGAGCTGCTGGAGATCGGGACCAACTCGCCCGAGATGCTGCCCGCCGACGGGCTGGCCGTCGGTGAGGTGGGTTACCTGATCACCGGTGTGAAGGACGTCCGGCAGTCGAAGGTCGGTGACACGATCACCAGCCAGGCGAAGGGGGCGACCGAGGCGCTCGGGGGGTACAAGGACCCCAAGCCGATGGTCTTCTCCGGCCTGTATCCGCTGGACGGGTCCGACTACCCCGAGCTGCGCGACGCGCTCGACAAGCTCCAGCTCAACGATGCCGCCCTCGTGTACGAGCCGGAGACGTCCGCCGCGCTGGGCTTCGGTTTCCGCGTCGGTTTCCTCGGGCTGCTGCACCTCGACGTGATCCGGGAGCGGCTGGAGCGCGAGTTCGGGCTCGACCTGATCGCCACCGCGCCGAACGTCGTGTACCGCGTCGTCATGGAGGACGGCGTCGAGCACACGGTCACCAACCCGAGCGAGTTCCCCGAGGGCAAGATCAACGAGGTGTACGAGCCCGTCGTACGCGCCACGATCCTCGCCCCGACCGAGTTCATCGGCTCGATCATGGAGCTGTGCCAGACCCGGCGCGGCACCCTGCTCGGCATGGACTACCTCTCGGAGGACCGGGTCGAGATCCGGTACACGCTGCCGCTCGCGGAGATCGTCTTCGACTTCTTCGACCAGCTGAAGTCGAAGACCCGTGGCTACGCGTCGCTGGACTACGAGCCCACGGGCGAGCAGACCTCCAGCCTCGTCAAGGTCGACATCCTGCTGCACGGCGACAAGGTCGACGCCTTCTCGGCGATCACCCACAAGGACGCGGCGTACGCGTACGGCGTGCGGCTCGTCGCCAAGCTGCGCGAGCTGATCCCGCGGCAGGCCTTCGAGGTGCCCATCCAGGCGGCCATCGGCTCGCGCGTCATCGCCCGCGAGACCATCCGCGCCATCCGCAAGGACGTCCTCGCCAAGTGCTACGGCGGTGACATCTCCCGGAAGCGGAAGCTGCTGGAGAAGCAGAAGGAAGGCAAGAAGCGGATGAAGATGGTGGGCTCTGTGGAGGTTCCGCAGGAGGCCTTCATCGCCGTTCTGTCCAGCGACGACAGCGCCGGCAGCGGCAAGGGCAAGAAGTAGCCACCGGTTACCCCCGGAAACTTGAGTGGAGCGTGGGCTCGTCGCGTGTCGCCGCGACGGGCCCGCGTGTGTTCGTAGGGTCGTTCTCGGTGGAAAGTGACCTGCCGCCGCCCCTTACCAACAGGCGGACCGCGCTCTACCCTGATCACCACTCGATAGTTACTCGCGAGTTAAACAACAGCCGCTTTGAGCCAGCCGCACAGTCCGTGAGCCAGCTGTACTGTCGCGTGCCCCGGAGGATGTCGTGAGCGACACACAGACCCTGATCGAGAACCGTCCGCCCTCGGTGGCGGCCCTCTTCCTCGAGCGCGTGGCGGCCACGCCCGACGGCGAGGCCTACCGTTACCCGGTGCCACCGGCCTCCGGGGAGGGGCCCTCCGACTGGAAGTCGCTGAGCTGGGCGCAGTCGGCCGAACGGGTCTACGCCGTCGCGGCCGGACTCATCGAGCTGGGCGTGCAGCCGGAGCAGCGGGTCGCCCTCGCCTCGTCGACCCGGATCGAGTGGATCCTCGCCGACCTCGGCATCATGTGCGCGGGCGCCGCCACCACGACCGTCTATCCGCAGACCAACGCCGAGGAGTCCGCGTACATCCTCTCGGACTCGTCCAGTCGGGTCCTCATCGCCGAGGACGCGGCGCAGCTCGCGAAGGCCCGGGAGAAGAAGGCCGAGCTGCCCGAGCTGACGCACGTCGTCGTCATCGACACCGAGGGCGCGGACCTCTCCGAGGACTGGGTCCTCTCCCTGGCCGAGCTCGAGAAGCGCGGCGCCGCGTACCTGGAGAAGAAGCCCGACCTGATCAAGGAGAAGGTCGGCGCGATCACCAAGGACCAGCTGGCCACCCTCATCTACACCTCGGGCACCACCGGCCGCCCCAAGGGTGTCCGGCTGCCGCACGACAACTGGTCGTACATGGCGAAGGCGATCGCCGCGACCGGGCTGGTCAGCGCGGAGGACGTGCAGTACCTGTGGCTGCCGCTCGCGCACGTGTTCGGCAAGGTGCTCACCAGCGGTCAGATCGAGGTCGGGCACGTCACCGCGGTCGACGGCCGGATCGACAAGATCATCGAGAACCTGCCGGTGGTGCAGCCGACGTACATGGCGGCCGTGCCCCGCATCTTCGAGAAGGTCTACAACGGCGTCGTCGCCAAGGCCCGCGCGGGCGGCCCGGCCAAGTACAAGATCTTCCAGTGGGCGGCCGGGGTCTCCCGCGAGTACGCCAAGGCCAGCCAGGACAACTTCCGCCGCACCGGCACGGCCTCGGTGCCGTTCGCGCTCGGCGCGAAGCACAAGGTCGCCGACAAGCTGGTGTACGCCAAGCTCCGCGAGGCGTTCGGCGGCCGGTTGCGGGCCTGTGTCTCCGGGTCGGTCGCGCTGGCGCCCGACATCGGCTTCTTCTTCGCCGGCGCCGGCATCCACATCCTGGAGGGCTACGGCCTGACCGAGACCTCGGCGGCGTCCTTCGTGAACCCGGGCGAGGCGTACCGCACCGGTACGGTCGGCAAGCCGCTGCCCGGCTGCGAGGTGCGGATCGCGGACGACGGCGAGATCCTGCTGCGCGGGCCCGGTGTGATGGAGGGCTACCACGGGCTGCCGGAGAAGACGGCGGAGGTGCTGGAGGCCGACGGGTGGTTCCACACCGGTGACATCGGTGAGCTGTCGCCCGACGGCTACCTGCGGATCACCGATCGGAAGAAGGACCTGTTCAAGACGTCCGGCGGCAAGTACATCGCGCCGACCGAGATCGAGGGGCAGTTCAAGTCGCTGTGCCCCTTCACCTCCAACGTCATGGTGATCGGCGCGGACCGGAACTTCTGCACGGCGCTCATCGCCCTCGACGAGCTGTCCCTCCAGGGCTGGGCCGCGGAGAACGGGCTGGCCGGGAAGTCGTACGAGGAGATCATCGCGGCGCCGGCGACGGTGGAGATGGTCGACGGGTACGTCAAGCAGCTCAACGAGGGGTTGCAGCGGTGGCAGACGATCAAGAAGTTCCGGTTGTTGCCGCGGGATCTCGATGTCGAGCACGGTGAGCTGACGCCGAGCCTCAAGCTGAAGAGGCCGGTGGTGGAGAAGGAGTACCAGCACCTGATCGAGGACATGTACGCCGGGGCTCGGGAGGCGTAGCGCCGTTCGTAGGGGGTGGCGGGGCTGCTTGGCGGCTGCGGGTTCGTCGTGGCCGGTCGCGCAGTTCCCCGCGACCCTAAAGGGCGCGGTTGTTCTCCACCAGGGTTCGGAGTTCACCTATCTGCGTGCGTATCTCGGTCAAGTCCGGTGCAGGCGCTGCCAGGTGTTTCTCCAGGGCCGCCAGGCGGGCGTCCACCTGGTCCGTGTGTTCGCGGCGGCTCGTCAACAGGTTCTCCAGCTCCCGCGTCTTGCGGTGCAGGTCCAGGAAGACGCTGACCTTCGCCCGTAACACCCAGGGGTCGAAGGGCTTGGTGAGGTAGTCGGCGGCGCCGGTGGCGTAGCCGCGGAAGGCGTAGCCGGTGTCGGCGTCCGTGCCGGTGAGGAAGATGATCGGGACGTCCTTGGTCTGGTCGAGGCGCTTGATGTGGGCGGCTGTCTCGAAGCCGTCCATGCCGGGCATCCGGATGTCGAGGAGGACGACGGCGAAGCGGTGCCGGAGGAGGGCCTTCATCGCCTCCTCGCCCGAACGGGCGCGGACGAGCGGCTCGTTGAGGGACGCCAGGACGGCCTCCAGGGCGAGCAGGTTGTCCTCCATGTCGTCGACGAGGAGGATGCCCGCGCTTTGGTCGGTCCGGTCCGGAGGGGTCATGGTGAGGGTGCCTCGTTCTCTTCCGTGCGTTTCTCGGGGGACGGCTCGGCGCCCTGCTGGACCTGGGGGGCCTCCGGGTCCAGGACCGCGCAGACGACCGTGAGCAGTTGGTCCACGTCCACCGGCTTCGGTACGTAGTCGTTGGCGCCGCGGGCGATGGACTTCTCGCGGTCGCCGGGCATCGCCTTGGCGGTGAGGGCGACGATGGGCAGGCCCGCCCAGCGGGGGGTGCGGCGGATGGCGGAGATCGTCTCGTAGCCGTCCATCTCCGGCATCATGATGTCCATCAGGACGAGTTCGACGTCCGGGTTGCGCCCCAGGGTCTCGATGCCCTCGCGTCCGTTCTCCGCGTACAGGACGGGCATGCCGACCCGGCCCAGGACATGGGTGAGCGCGAAGACGTTGCGGATGTCGTCGTCGACGATCAGCACGCGGCGGCCGGGCAGCACCTGGCCCGCGCGGCCCACCTTCCACGCCTCCAGCTTGGTGGGGGCCGGCCAGGAGTCCTCGCTGTCGTACGTGTCGGCTTCGTGCGCTGCCGGGTACGGCTCGGTCGTCAACTGCTCGGGTACGAGACTGCCGTGCTCTTCGACCACCGGGCCCGTCACCCCGTGGCCCGGGCTGAAGACCGGAACGTACAGGGTGAAGATCGAGCCCTTGCCGGGGACGCTCTCCGCGATGATGCGGCCGCCGAGCAGGCCGGCGATCTCGCGGCTGATGGACAGGCCGAGGCCGGTGCCGCCGTACTTGCGGTTGGTGGTGCCGTCGGCCTGCTGGAACGCCTCGAAGATCACCGGGAGCTTCTCGGCGGCGATGCCGATGCCGGTGTCCGAGACGGCGAAGGCGATCACCTCGTCGTGGTCCTCGCGGGTGTACCGGTGCTCGGGGTCCTTGACGCGGCTGACGGTGAGCTCGACCCGGCCGGACGCGGTGAACTTGATCGCGTTGGAGAGGAGGTTGCGCAGGATCTGCTGGAGGCGCTGCTCGTCCGAGTACATCTCGCGGGGGACGTCCTCGCCGACCGTGACCTCGAAGGCCAGGCCCCGGTCGAGGGTGAGGGGGCGGAACGTGGCGTGTACGTAGTCGAGGAGCTTGATCAGCGGGAGGCGTTTCGGGCGTACGTCCATCCGGCCCGCCTCGATCTTCGAGAGGTCGAGGATGTCGTTGATCAACTGGAGGAGGTCCGAGCCCGAGCGGTGGATCGTGGTCGCGAACTGCACCTCCTGGTCGGTGAGATGGCCGTCCGGGTTGTCGGAGAGCAGTCGCGCCAGGATGAGCAGGGAGTTCAGCGGGGTGCGCAGCTCGTGGGACATGTTCGCCAGGAACTCCGACTTGTACTGCGAGGAGGTGGCCAACAGTGCCGCTTTCTCCTCCAGTTCGGCGTTGGAGCGCTGCAACTCCGCCTGCTGCAGCTGCAGTTCGTCGGAGCGTTCCTGGAGCTGCATGGCGAGGCGCTGGGACTCGCCGAGGAGGGACTCCGTCCGGGAGTTGGCGATGATGGTGTTGATGGCGACGCCGATGGTGTTCACGAACTGGTCGAAGAACGCCAGGTGGACGTCGGAGAAGCGGGAGAAGGAGGCCAGTTCGATCACGCCGAGGAGCTTGTCCTCGAAGAGGATCGGGATGATCACGACACTCGACGGGGAGGCCTCGCCCAGCCCGCTGTTGATCTTGATGTAGCCCGGTGGGGCCTCCTCCACCAGGATCCGCTTCTTCTCCCGGGCCGCCTGCGCGACCAGGCCGTGCACGGGCAGGCCGCCGGTCTCGACGGTCGCGCCCTGCGCCGCGCCGTAGCCCGCGATGAACGCGAGGCCCTTGGTGGGCGCCACCGGCAGTGGGGCCGCGCCGTCCTCGTCGGGGTCGGCCAGGTAGAACGCGCCGTACTGGGCGTTCACCAGCGGGGTCAGCTCGCGCAGGATCAGGTCGGCGACCTCCATCAGGTCGCGGTGGCCCTGCATCAGGGCGGCGAGCCGGGCGAGGTTGGACTCCAGCCAGTCCTTCGCCCGGGTGGTCTCGCGGAGGTTGGCCACCATCAGGTTGATGTTGTCCTTCAGCTCGGCGACCTCGCCGCGCGCCTCCACCGTGATCGAACGGGACATGTCGCCCTGGGCCACGGCCGAGGCGACCTCGGCGATGGCGCGGACCTGGGTGGTCAGGTTCAGGGCGAGTTCGTTGACGTTCGTCGTCAGCCGCTTCCAGGTGCCGTACACGCCCTCGACCCGTGCCTGGCCGCCGAGTTGGCCCTCGGAGCCGACCTCGCGGGCCACGCGGGTGACCTCGGAGGAGAAGGAGGAGAGGGTGTCGACCATCGTGTTGATGGCCGTCTTCAGCTCCAGGATCTCGCCGCGCGCGTCCACGTCGATCTTCTTGGAGAGGTCGCCGTTGGCGACGGCGGTCGTGACCTGGGCGATGTTCCTGACCTGTGAAGTCAGGTTGTCCGCCATGTAGTTGACGTTGTCCGTGAGGTCCCGCCACACGCCGGACACGCCCAGCACCTGGGCGCGGCCGCCGAGCGCGCCGTCGGTGCCGACCTCGCGGGCCACCCTCGTCACCTCGTCGGCGAAGGCCCGCAGCTGCTCCACCATCGTGTTGACGGTGTCCTTCAGCTCCAGGATCTCGCCGCGCGCGTCGACGGTGATCTTCTTGGAGAGGTCGCCGTTGGCGACGGCCGTGGTGACCTGGGCGATGTTGCGGACCTGCGACGTCAGGTTCAGCGCCATGAAGTTGACGTTGTCGGTGAGGTCCTTCCAGACGCCGCTGACGCCTCTGACCTGCGCCTGGCCGCCGAGGTTGCCCTCGGTGCCGACCTCGCGGGCGACGCGGGTGACCTCGTCGGCGAAGGCGGAGAGCTGGTCGACCATCGTGTTGATCGTCGACTTGAGTTCGAGGATCTCGCCCTTCGCCTCGACGGTGATCTTCTTGCCGAGGTCCCCCTGTGCTACGGCCGTGGAGACGAGGGCGATGTTGCGGACCTGCGACGTCAGGTTGTCCGCCATGAAGTTGACGTTGTCGGTGAGGTCTTTCCACACCCCGGAGACACCCCGGACCTGGGCCCGGCCGCCGAGGTTGCCCTCGGTGCCGACCTCGCGGGCGACCCTGGTCACCTCGTCGGCGAAGGCGGACAGCTGGTCGACCATCGTGTTGATGGTGGACTTCAGCTCCAGGATCTCGCCCTGCGCGTCGACGGTGATCTTCTGGCTGAGATCGCCGTTGGCTACGGCGGTCGTGACCTGGGCGATGTTGCGGACCTGCGAGGTCAGGTTCGACGCCATGAAGTTGACGTTGTCGGTGAGGTCCTTCCAGACGCCGGAGACGCCCCGGACCTGGGCCCGGCCGCCGAGCTGGCCCTCGGTGCCGACCTCGCGGGCGACCCTGGTCACCTCGTCGGCGAAGGCGGACAGCTGATCGACCATCGTGTTCACGGTGAGCTTCAGTTCGAGCAACTCGCCGGTCGCCTCGACCGTCACCGTACGGGTGAGGTCTCCGCGCGCCACCGAAGTGGTCACGAGGGCGATGTCCCGCACCTGCGCGGTCAGCCGGGCGGCCATGGTGTTGACCGCCTCGGTCACGTCCCGCCAACTCCCGGACAGGCCACGGACCTTGGCCCGGCCGCCGAGCCGGCCCTCCGTGCCGACCTCGCGCGCCACCCGGGTCACCTCGCCGGTGAACAGGGACAGCTGGTCGACCATCTTGTTCACCGCGCGGCCCAACCGCCTGAGGTCGCCTCGCAGTTGACGGTTGCCGTCGTGCAGGTCGACCCGCTGGGTGAGGTCGCCGCCGGCCACCGCGTCCAGTACCCGGGTGGCGTTGGCGGCGGGGGCGACGAGGGCGTCGAGTGTCTGGTTCACGTCGTCGACGCGGGTCGCCCACGCACCCTGACCCGGGCTGGCCGACAGCCGCTCGTCGAGGCGGCCGTGCCGGACCAACTCGCGGCGCACGCGCTGTACTTCGGTGCCGAAGTGGGTGCTGCGGTCGATGATCTGGTTGAAGAGGGCGCACAGCTCCGCCACCGGGGCGGGGCCCGCCTCCGGTACCTTCGTGAAGCTGCCGTCACGGGCGGCGGTCATGGCCGCTGTCAGCGCGCGGAGATCGGATGCCCGGATCAGAACGTCCGTTTGGCTGTCTTTTTGACCGTCTCGGAGCACCCGCGTAGCACTGTTCTCACTCATGGTGGCCCACTTCGGTAACTCGGCGCTTATGGGCGGGGTCAGTCTGTCACTCTGTCCGTGCCGCCTGAGGCCTATTCGTCCGAACTTTCTCAGGGAGCCGCTCAGTGGGGGCCATTCCGACGCAACGGGAGACCGCGTCCTGTGCGCCCGATGCGCCCGATGCGCCCGCGCGCGTCGGGGCGGAGGCGCTGTCCGCCGGGTCCGCGTACGCGGGCGCGGACCGGCGCGCGGTGGTGCATGTGTCGCTGCCCGGGGGGCCGCTCGCGCCGGGAGCCGCCCGGCGCTTCGTCGGCAGCGCGCTCGCGGAGTGGGCCGAGCTCGAGCTGCCGGGCGCCGCGGCCCTCTCCGCCCGCCTCGTCGAGGACGCCCTCGTGGTGGTCAGCGAGCTGGTCACCAACGCGGTCGTCCACGCGGGCACGGACGTCGAGCTGCTGTGCCGTCTGGGGCGCGACGACCCGACCTCCGCCGGGTGGCTGCTCGTCGAGGTCTCGGACCATCACCCCTCCAGGGCGGTGCGGGAGGAGGGCGCCGAACGTCCCTACCTCGTCGAACGGCCATACGGGGCCGCCGAGTACGGACGCGGCCTGCGCCTCGTCGCGGCGCTCTCCGAAGCGTGGGGGATCACCTACCGCACCGGTATGAAGACCGTCTGGGCCCGGCTGTCGGTCGACGGGGCGATGGCGGTGGAGAACGCGTTCGGGGCGTACGGCGGTGACGTGTCCGGTGTGGGGGCCGAGGTCGCGCGGGCGTACGGCGGTGACGTGTCCGGCATGGGAGTCGAGGCCGCGCGGGTGTACGCCGACGACGAGGACGTACGAGGGCTTGATGATGCGCTGGCGTACGCCGGTGCGGAAGACGCGCGCGAACCCGATGGTGCGCGGGCGTACGCCGGTCGCGTCGGAGACGGTGCCGAGGACGTCCTGGAACAGGGCCCGGACCCGGTCGATCTGGTCGCGCCCGTGCCCCGGCGCGGCGGGGAGCGCGACCGGGAGTGGTTGAACCGGGGCGCGCTCTCCTTCCTGGCGGAGGCGTCCGATCTGCTGGCAGGGCAGCTCGACGAGGATCTGGTCGCCGCGCTCGCTGGGCAGCTGCTGGTGCCGAGGCTGGCCGACTGGTGCGCGGTGTGGCTGGAGGACGAGGGGCTGGGCTGGCGCGGCGGTGACGGTTCGCTCGGCCCCGCACCCCGGCTCGCCCGCGTCTGGCACGGCAGCGAGAACCGCATCGAGGAACTGCGCCGAGCCCTGGAGCAGAACCCACCCAGACTGCCCGATTCCGTGCGGTCGAGGGCGGTACCCGTGCCCTGGCCGGAACCAGCCGAGGAGGATCGGCCGGTGGGGGCGGGTGAGGACGGATCCGGG
>NZ_JARGEE010000305.1:0-11072 GCF_033794485.1 Streptomyces sp. MB09-02B | reverse complement strand
TGTTTTTGTATTTTTGGTCCGCGGGTGACGGGTCGGAGCCCTACTAGTTGTTGATGGCGTTGTTGGTTTGGCTAAGGGCCGGGTGGTGCTCGGGCGGGGGTGGGAGGGGGTTGGTGGGGCGCCCCGGGCACCGCTCCCGCGCGCACCCGATCCCGAGCGCGCAGCCCCGTCGGCGTGAGCGCGCGCCGCCCCGGCCGCAGCCGTGTGAACCCGTCCCGCACCGCCTCGTACGGGCCGCCGGGGAAGCGACCGACCAGGACTGCCAGGGCGCCGACGACCGCGGTGGCCACGCCGCCCTCGGTGCCCGCGTCCAGGCCCACCAGCAGGGCGGCCGCCGCGAGGGCGCCGAGGGAGCTGTCGGCGCCGAGGACGACAACCGCGGCGAACCAGAGGAGGCTGCGCACGGGGTCGTAGGCGGCGGGGTCGAAGGCGCGGACACCCATCGCGAGCATGCCGCCGCCGAGCGCGGCGAGGGCGGCGCCCGCGACGAACGCCGCGAGCTTCAGAGACGGGACGCGTACACCCGCCGCCGACGCCCCCGACTCGTGGTCCCGCACGGCGGCGAGCGCTCTGCCCGTGCGGCCCCGGCGCAGGGCGTGGGTGGCGAGGAGGGCGAGGGAGAGGAGGCCCAACTCCAGGACGTAGTAGGCGCGGTCGCCCTCGAAGCCCGGGGGACGGGAGAGGGTGAGGCCCGAGGTCGCGTACGGCTGGGTGAAGACGAAGCGGCTCACGCCGACACCCACGGCGAACGTGGCCAGCGCCAGCGCCAGGCCGTGACGGCTGATGGCGGGCCGGCCGGTGAGCAGGCCGAGCGGGGCGACCAGGAGGACGGCCACCAGGAGGGCGGCCGGTTCGGGGAGGCCGGGGAGGAACGGGAAGCGGCCGGCCGCCAGAAGGGCCGTGAACAGGGCGCCCAGACCCGCGTAGGCCGCCTGGCCCAGGGAGATCTGGCCGCCTCGGCCCGTCACCACCACCAGCGAGAGCAGGATGACGCCCAGCGCCGGCACCTGGACGGCCGTGTGCAGGTCCTCGCCCGCGAAGCCCAGCGGGATCAGGAAGAGCAGGAGCGCCACGATCCACGCGGTACCGGGCGGCCCGGCCCGCGCGGTCGCCGTACGGGGCAGCGCGTCGCGGTCGCCCACACCCGGCAGGACCAGGGCCGCCACGAGGAGGGTGACCACGAAGAGGTTGGCGCCCACGGCCTGCAGCAACGGCTCCGCCCAGCCCGAGGGATGGAACCGGGTCAGCTGGCTCTGCGCCACCGCGACGCCCAGCGCGACCAGCACGGCCACCGGCAGGCTCCGCATCCGGGCGGCGACCGCCACGGCCACCACCTCCATCACCAGCAGCGGCATGCCGTACGGGTCGAGGCGTACGTACGGGGCCAGCAGGACGCCCGTCAGTCCCGCCGTGAAGGAGCCGAACGCCCAGCCCGCGGCGGCGACCCGGTCCGCGTCGATGCCGCCGAGCACGGCGAGGGAGCGGTCGTCGACGACGGCCCGCAGTTCCCGGCCGAACCGCGTCCAGCGGGTGACCGCGCCCACGGCCGCCGCGACGGCGACGGCCACCGCCAGCGGGCCCCACGGGTCGGCGGAGAGCAGCGTCGGCGCGTCGTCCCGCGCGCCCTGCCCCCACAGCAGCGCGGTCGCGCCCACGAGGAGGACGAACACGCCGATGGAGGCGACGAGGGTCCGCGCCGGGTCACCGCCGAGCACGGCGAGCGGACGGAAGACGAAGCGTTCCAGCACCAGGCCGATCGAAGGGGCCACGACCAGCAGGGTCACCACCGCACTCGGCCAGAGGGGCCACCCCCACTCCACGGTGAACTGCCGCAGCAGGTACGCGCACACCACGGCGATCGCCCCGTGCGCGAAGTTGAGCACGCCGGTCGCCCGGTAGGTCACGATCAGACCGACTCCGGTGAGGGCCGCCGCGCTGCCGACCGACAGCCCGGCCAGCGTGAGGTCGTACGTCAGCGACGCCATCAGCCCTCCGCGGAGTCGCCCCGGGAGGGTGCCTCACAGATCGGGCACGGCCGCAGTTCGCCGCTCGTCAGCACCCGGGAGTCCACCGGCACCGCCTCCGTCTTCCCGGCCACCAGCGGGCAGTCGGCGCGGTGCCAGAGGGTGCCGCCCGGCACCATCAGCAGGGTGCCGCTGGTGGCGAGGGGACCGACCGGCGCCCGCGCGGACGCGTCGTCGTCGGTCGGGTCGGGGGCGACCAGGAGGTCGTACAACTCCTCGACCCGCGAGGCGGCCAGGGCGTTCCTGCCGTGGGCGAGGAGGACCGCGCCCGCGACGATCAGCGCGGCGCCGGGGACAGTGCAGGAGGCCAGATAGGGGAGTTGCCGTTCGGCGAAGCGCTCGCCGGAGACGCCGTACCAGCCGACGACGCACAGCACCGCGCCGCCGGCGAGCGCGGCCCAGCCGGCCCAGAGGACGGGGCGCGCGGTCCGTAGTCGGGCTGTCCGCATCCGGGGCATCCGGGGCATCCGGGGCTCCCACACGTCGTGTGTCTGTCCATCGCAGCCGATGGCTTGCACTATGCCTTCTGCAAGCTGACCCTGAAAGAACCGGGCGCATGCCGCCCGGACCGACACCCGGTGGTGAGCCAGATGGTTCTCGGGAGCGACCTCAGGCGGGCGAACGGACGCGGGTCCCAGGCGGCGGGACGGGGAACGGCCCTGGCGGCCGCCCTGGTCCTCCTCCTCGCCCCGGCCCTCGCGGCGTGCAGCGACGACAGCGGTGGTGGCGGCGACAGCCCTCCGCCGACCCCCTCCGTGGAGCGGACGACGAGCGAACCCGCCGAGGAGGCCGTGTCCGCGAGCGCGAGCGGTCCCGCGGACACGGCGGCGGCCGAGAAGGAGATCAAGAAGAACTGGAAGGCGTTCTTCGACCCGGGCACCTCGACCGAGGAGAAACAGGCCGTTCTGGAGAACGGCGACGAGATGGGCCCCGTCCTCGCGGCGTTCAGCGGTGACGAGCGCGGCGGGCAGGTCGAGGCGGAGGTCCGGAAGGTCGAGTTCACCTCCGCGACCGGCGCCGACGTCACGTACACCCTGCTCCTGGAGGGCGCCACGGCACTGCCGGACGCGGCGGGCACGGCCGTCGAGCAGGACGGCACCTGGAAGGTGTCCGTCAAGACCCTGTGCGGGCTGGTCGCGCTGAGCGGCAATGCGACACCGGGCCCGGGCTGCTGAGACGGCCGCCGCGGGCCTGCTGCTCCTGCTGGCAACGGCCTGCGGCAGCCGGCTCCCGGAGAGCGACTTCGAGCGGGGGAGCGCCCCGCCCGCCCCGGCGAACCGTGAGCCGCTGCGCGTCGGGATCATCACCAGCGTCACCAGCCCCGTCGGCGGCGCCGCGTTCACCGGACCGCGCGACGGGGCGAAGGCCTACTTCGCCGCGCTCAACGCGCGCGGCGGCATCGACGGCCGCCGCGTCGAGGTGCGGGAGTGCGACGACGGGGGCAGCGGGGTCGGCAACAACGAGTGTGTGCACCGGCTCGTCGAGGAGGACGGCGTGGTGGCGCTGGTCGCCACCACCGCCCTCGACTACGCGGGCGCCGCCCGGGTCGCACGCGCGCGCGTGCCCGACATCGGGGGCCAGCCCATCGGGCCGGCGTACGACACCTACCCCTACCTGTACAGCGTCTACGGCAGCCTCGCGCCCCGGGACGGCACGACCGGCTGGGACGGGAAGCAGTACGGCGGCACCGAGGTCTACCGCTACTTCAAGCGCGAGCACGGCGCCCGTACCGCCGCCGTGGTCTCGTACAACCAGTCGGCGTCGGCCGCCTACGCCCGCCTGGTGGTCCAGGGACTGAGGGCCGAGGGGTACGAAGTGGTCACCGAGCAGCTCGACTTCGCGCTGCCCAACTTCCGGGCCGCCGCCGCCGACATCAAGGAGCAGGGCGCCGACCTGGTCTTCGACGCCATCGACGGCCACGGCAACGCCCGGCTCTGCCAGGAGATGTACGACGTGGGCGCCGACGTCACCGCCAAGGTCACCAACGTCCAGAACTGGACCTCCACGGTCGCCGAGGACTACGAGGACGCCCCGCGCTGCCGCAACGCCCTGTGGGCCACCGGCTCCAGCCGCAACCACGCGGACGTCGGCGACGCGGCCGTACGGGAGTTCCGGGACGGGACGAAGGGCCTGAAGACGCACGCGCAGTGGCAGTTGGAGGGCTGGGCGGCCGCGATGTGGTTCACGGACGCGGCGAGATCGTGCGTGGGGAGCGCGGAGGGCGTCACCCGCGCGTGCGTCGACCGGTTCATGAACCGCGACGAGCCCTACAGCGCCGACGGACTGCTCGTCCCCGTCCGTTTCGAGCGGCTCGCCGAGCCGCCGACGACACGCCGGACGTGTGTGTCGGTGGCTCGTTGGCGGGACGGGGAGGGGTGGGTGAGCCAGGGCGACATGAACGACACCTGCTTCGACGTACCCCAACTGCCTTACAGGCCCTGATGCGTGAGGAGGCGAAGAGGTTCCCTCTCCCGGCTATCGATCACACAACCGTTCAAAAACAAGTTGATGATGATGTCCAACCATTCCCGGGGAGGCCGGGTCTAACCGTGTGGCGCTGGACCAGCAGCGCCATTGATGGACGACCGGGGAAAACAGGGGGTTCGGGGGACGCATGCACATTTCTTTCCTGATACACAACGCGTACGGGATCGGGGGAACGATCCGGACGACGTACAACCTCGCGAACACCCTTGCCGAACAGCACGACGTGGAGATCGTCTCCGTCTTCCGCCACCGTGACGAGCCGGTGTTCGACGTCGACCCGAGGGTCCGGCTGCGCGGCCTGGTCGACATCCGGGAGGGCGGCGCCGACAAGGGCCACGCCGACCTGGAACGCCCCGCCAAGGCCTTCCCGCGTGCCGAGGGCCGCTACGGGCAGTACAGCGTCATGACCGACCGGCGCATCGCCGAGCACCTCGCCTCGGTCGACGCCGACGTCCTGGTCGGCACCCGGCCCGGGCTGAACGTGCACATGGCCCGGCAGACCCGCCGCGGCCCGATCCGCGTCGGCCAGGAGCACCTCACGCTCGACAGCCACTCGCCGGCCCTGCGCGCCACCCTGCGCGGTGTCTACCCGAGGCTCGACGCCCTCACCACGACCACCGAGGCCGACGCGCGCGCGTACGGCTCGAAGATGCGGCTGCCCGGCGTCCGCGTCCAGGCCGTGCCGAACCCGGTGCCCGCGCCCGGGATCGACCCGGCGGACGGCACCGGCAAGTGGGTCGTCGCCGCCGGACGACTCGCCCCCGTCAAGCGGTACGACCTGCTGATCAAGGCCTTCGACAAGGTGCGCGAGGAGCGGCCCGACTGGCGCCTGCGGATCTACGGCGGCGGCAAGCAGAAGGACAAACTCCGCGCGCTCGTGGACAAGTTGGGCCTCTACAACCACGTCTACCTGATGGGCCCCGCCAACCCCATCGAGCCCGAGTGGGCCAAGGGTTCCATCGCTGCCGTCACCTCCAGCCTGGAGTCGTTCGGCATGACGATCGTCGAGGCCATGCGCTGCGGCCTCCCGGTGGTCTCCACCAACTGCCCGCACGGTCCCGGCGAGATCATCGACGACGGCGTCGACGGCCGCCTGGTCAAGGTCGGCAGCGTCAAGGCCATCGCCGACGGTCTCCTGGAGCTCATCAACGACGACGACCGGCGTCAGCAGATGGCGCACGCCGCGCTCAAGGACTCCGAGCGTTTCGACCCGTCCCGCATCGCCGAGCGCTACGAGGCGCTCTTCGGCGACCTCGCCGCCCGCGGCGGCGCTTCCTCGGTGGGCCGGATGCGCGGCTCGCTGCACCGCACCCGTGGCGCTCTGCTCGGCGGCGCGTACGCCGTTCGGGATGCCGGACGTTCCGCCTTCAAGAAGGGGCGCACCGCATGATGACGCTGGCTCCCCAGCAGGGCACGCACCGCGACGACCAGGAGGACAGGGCCACGACCCCCCGCACGGACTGCGTGGCCGACTTCGCGGGCGGCCTGACCTTCGAGGTCCCCGACCGCGGTGAGTCCGGCCCCGCCCACCTGCTCCTCGTCCGCCGCGACGGGGACCAGGAGGTGCGCCTGCCCCTCACCCCGGCCGGCGACGGCCGTCTGCGGGCCGCGCTGCCGAGCAGCGTGGACGTGCCCGAGGGCTTCTGGGACGTCCACCTGCAGACGGCCGAGGGCGAGCCGCGGCGCCTGGCCCCGGGCGTCAACGACCTGCGCTCCCTCGTCGACCGCGCCCCCGCCGCCTCGTCCGAGCGGATCGTCGTGCGCATCCCGTACGCCACGAAGCACGGCAACCTCACCATCCGCAGCTGGGAGCGCTCCCCGCACGCCGAGGCCGGCGCACTCCAGATCGGCGACGGACGCCTGGAGGTGACGGCCCGGCTGTACGGCACCGAGCTCACGTCCGACGCGTACGCCGAGCTCACCGACCAGAACGGGGTGCTGCCCGCCGTACGGACCGACGTCACCGCGCACGACGACCCGGGCGAGGTGCGCTTCACCGTGGCCTACGGCGACCTGCGGCCCGGCCACTGGGACCTGTGGCTGCGGCCCGGGGGAGAGAACGGCCCGAAGGTGCGGATCGCCCGACTGCTCGACGACGTCGTGGACAAGCACCCGGTCTTCGTCTACCCCAAGTCCCGTGCCGAGTCCGCGCACGGCCCGGTGGAGGGCGAGCCGTACTACACGGCCCGCAACGACCTCTCCGTCACGGTCGTCGCCGCCCGGTGAGACCAGCCGGCGGTCGAGGACACTCCCTGTCCTCGACCGCCGGAGGGGCTGACCGAGACCATCAGGACCCTTCGGGACCGCCTGTCGGCCGCTCCTGACCGAACCGGGGGTGCGGTGTCCGTTCCTGGCCCCTCCGGGTCTGCGGCGGTGTGATCGCCGCGAACCTCGGATGGTGCAGGTCGAAGGCGGGGGACTCCGAGCGCACCCGGGGCAGCGTCACGAAGTTGTGGCGCGGCGGCGGACACGAGGTCGCCCACTCCAGCGACCGGCCGAAGCCCCACGGGTCGTCGACGTCGACCTCGACGCCGTACCGGGACGTCTTCCAGACGTTGTAGAGGAACGGCAGCGTGGACAGGCCCAGCAGGAAGGAGCCGACCGTCGAGACCGTGTTGAGGGCCGTGAACCCGTCGGCGGCCAGATAGTCCGCGTACCGCCGGGGCATGCCCTCGGCGCCCAGCCAGTGCTGCACCAGGAACGTGGTGTGGAACCCGACGAAGAGCGTCCAGAACTGGATCTTGCCGAGCCGCTCGTCGAGCATCTTCCCGGTGAACTTGGGCCACCAGAAGTAGAACCCCGCGAAGGTCGCGAAGACGACCGTGCCGAAGACGACGTAGTGGAAGTGCGCGACCACGAAGTAGGAGTCGGTGACGTGGAAGTCCATCGGCGGCGAGGCCAGGATGACCCCGGTGAGCCCGCCGAAGAGGAACGACACCAGGAAGCCTGTCGCCCACAGCATGGGTGTCTCGAACGACAGTGAGCCCTTCAGCATCGTCCCCGTCCAGTTGAAGAACTTCACCCCGGTCGGTACGGCGATCAGGAAGCTCATGAACGAGAAGAACGGCAGCAGCACCGCGCCCGTGGCGAACATGTGGTGCGCCCACACCACCACCGAGAGCCCGGTGATCGCCATCGTGGCCCCGACCAGCGTCAGATAGCCGAAGATCGGCTTGCGGCTGAAGACCGGGATGATCTCCGTGACGATCCCGAAGAACGGCAGGGCGATGATGTAGACCTCCGGGTGCCCGAAGAACCAGAAGAGGTGCTGCCACAGCAGCGCGCCGCCGTTGGCCGCGTCGAAGACCTGCGAGCCGAACCGCCGGTCCGCCTCCAGGACCAGCAGCGCCGCGGCGAGCACCGGGAACGCCATCAGGATCAGGATCGACGTGAACAGGGTGTTCCAGGTGAAGATCGGCATCCGGAACATCGTCATCCCGGGGGCGCGCATCGCGATGATCGTGGTCAGGAAGTTCACCGCGCCGAGGATCGTCCCGAACCCGGACAGCGCCAGCCCCATGATCCACATGTCGGCCCCGATCCCCGGCGACCGTTCCGCGTTGTTCAGCGGCGCGTAGGCGAACCACCCGAAGTCGGCGGGCCCCGAGGGCACCAGCAGCGAGCCCATCACGATCAGCCCGCCGAACAGGAACAGCCAGTACGACAGCATGTTCAGCCGGGGGAAGGCGACATCGGGCGCGCCGATCTGGAGCGGCATGATCTCGTTGGCGAACCCGGCGAAGGTCGGTGTCGCGAAGAGCAGCAGCATGATCGTGCCGTGCAGGGTGAACAACTGGTTGAACTGCTCGTTGTCCACGATCTGGGTACCCGGCCGAGCCAGCTCGGCCCGCATCACCAGCGCCATCAGACCGGCGGCCAGGAAGAACAGGAACGACGTGACCAGGTAGAGGTGGCCGATCTTCTTGTGGTCGGTCGTGGTCAGCCAGTCGACCACCACTCTTCCGGGCGCCATCGCCCCTCCGGGTCGGGCCGGCGCCTGTACGGTCTCGGTCCCCATCGCTCGCCCCTTCGCTGCCGCGTCCTGGGCCCGTGATGCACGCACGCCATGATGCGCGTGCCCCGGTCCGCTCCGACAGGGGGCGTACGGGGGAAGTGTGTGGGAACCGTGTATTTCCCATGAGCTGGGGACTTCCGGGAGCCGTCCGGGAATCGGTGGGAAAAGGCTGGACATGCACCGGACACACACGGCCCCGGACATGCTTTCCGACGGGCTATTCGTGATGGTGTCGAAGCGGTCGGGAATTACGTTCGGCAGCACGCGGAAGGCGTAAGGAACCGCTCGTACGTGTGACTGCGTTGGGCCGAAACGGGTGTCGTGGTTCTGTGACAGAAGCGTGACTGCGGGGCGACAGCGGGGCCTGGGGCCGCCTACCGTGGCGGTCATGGCACCCTTTCCCACCCCTTCCGAAGAGCCCCGGGACGACCCCGACGCCTACGTCGGTCTGGAGGCGCCGCAGGCCGAGCGCCGCGCCGCCGAACGCGGCTGGTCCACCGTCAGAAAGCTGCCCCCGGGCGCGATCATCACCATGGAGTACCGCTTCGGCCGGCTGAACCTGGAGGTCGAGGACGGCCGGGTGAAGCGCGCCTGGAAGGGCTGAACCCGAGCGCGGTCAGGTCGAGGACGGGCGAAGGCCCGGCTCCCTTCGGAGCCGGGCCTTCGCCGTGCGGGGCATGGGCTGTGCGTACCGGGCCCCGCTGTCTCGTGTCAGCTCCCCGCGACCGGTCGGGCCGAGGTCGCGTTACGGGCCACCCGGTCCGCGTGGGGCGACCGCCGGGTGCCGAGCGGCGTCATCGGAGTCCGCTCCGACCTGGTCAGATGCGGGCCGGGAGCCAGATGCAGCGGCACGATCGGGGGGTGGGGGGCGCGGGCCGCGATGCCGGTCTCCCGGGCACTCGCGGGCTCCTCGGCGGGCGCCCGCAGCGGGGCCGCCGTGCCCATGGCGGGCGTCGGCGCGGACACCGGGGCGGGTGCGGGCGCGGGCGCGGGTGCCGTACGACGGTCGCGCCAGGCGTCCCGCAGCGAGAAGAGCCAGACCTCGGCGCGGGCGATCAGCGGCTCGAACCAGGGCAGCGCCAGCATGATCAGCAGACCCGCGGCCCAGCCCAGCAGGACATCGCTCAACCAGTGCGTACCGAGGTAGACCGTGGTGAGACCGACGCCGAGCGAGATCACGGCGGACAGCGCGGACAGCCAGCGCCTGGCCCGCGGCGTGGACGCCAGGTAGGCCAGGATGCCCCAGGTCACCACGGCGTTGGCGGTGTGGCCCGAAGGAAATATGTCGCCGCCCAGCCACATCTCGTTGGAGCCGATCTCGGTGGCGTAGTGCGGGCCGAGCCGGCCCATGCCGAGCTTGGCGGCGCCGACGGTGATGTTCAGCAGCAGCAGCGAGACGCCGAGTGCGAGCATCGGGCGCAGCGTGTGCTGTCTCCAGGAGCGCCAGCCCAGCCACGCGGCGACCATCACGGCGGTGGGGCCACGCTGGCCCAGGACGACGTAGTAGTCCAGGAAGGCGTGGATCTGCTGCCACTGCTGGTACGGCCGGAAGAACATGATCTGCCAGTCGAGCCGGACCAGCCAGGACGTGATGACGACGGCCCACACGATGGCGACGTAGAAGGCCAGGGTGGAGGTGAACAGCACCACCCGGTGGCGGGTCATCACCGGTACGTCGATGTGGGTCGGCCGTTCCGGCTCACGGTCCAGCCTGGAGAAGACCCGGTCCAGACGGGTCGGCTTTAGTTCGGTACGCACGCAATCGACGTTACAGCGAGTGAGCTCCGACGCGGTGTGAATCACCGGCTTTGTGATGACGCCGTGATGTGGGATTCCTCTCAGAATGATGTTTATTTCTGCTGAATGGCGAATCGTTGCGCCACTTGGCCTTCAATTCCATGGCGCAATACTGAGCGGTCGTTTTGCCGCGCTTTTGAATTGGTTCACCGATTGCTCGCACGGAATTACCCGTCCGCTCGCCGTCGGTCGCGGCCGGTCAGGGCGGACCGGAACCATTCAGCCAGAACGCCCCGTAGGCCGCCGACACCACCGCGACACCGCCCAGAACCATGGCTGACCTGGGCGTACGTGCCCCGGCGAGAGCGCGCGCGAGAGGGAGCAGCAGAGGGAAGGCCGGCATCAGCAGCCGGGGCTTGGAGCCGAAGTAGCTCGACGCGCACAGGGCCAGCGCGGTGACGAACCCCGCGTAGACCAGCAACGGAAGCGGCTGCCTCTGACGAACACACACCGCGTACAGCCAAATGATCGACGCCACTCCGATGATCAGCCCGACACCCGCCAGCGCCGACGGGAACGACGTGAACTTGTCGGTGACGAAGCGCGCGAAGGCGTAGCCGCCGTCGAAGCCGTTGCGCCACCCCGCCTGGACGTCGAGATAGCCGAGCGGGCCCCCGCCCGTGCGATGGCCGACCCAGAGGACATAGCCGAGAGCGCCCAGGGGTGCGAGGAGCATCCCGAGGGCGCGCGCCCAGGGACTGGCGCTGCCCGATGATTCCGGACTCCGGTTTCGTACGAACGGGGGAGGG
>NZ_JARGEE010000304.1:0-11086 GCF_033794485.1 Streptomyces sp. MB09-02B | reverse complement strand
ATCCACACCCAGCCCCGGTGCTCCCGGACCCCTTGCCACACCAGCCAGGCCCCACCGATCTCGAACAACGCGGCGAGCAGGAACAGGGCGGCGGACCGGGCGATGACCATGTCCTCAGCCTCGCATGAGGACAGGGCCCTTCAGCGGGAGCGGTCGGCTCGCTTTGCTGACGCCGCCCATCACACAGAAGGGTGAAGCATCTCGATCACCCACGCGTCGCTCGAACTGCCGACTTAGGCTCGCGCCACACAGCGACATGACAGCCCTCGGGCCGGGGTGCCACCCGGCCCGAGGGCCTGACCAACAAGGAAGTAGGGCTTCCCGTGGCTGACGGCGAGCCTAGCGCTCACGAGTTCATGGACCTCACGGTCTCCGAATACGCGTACATGTTCGGCTTCCTACAGGCAGACGGTCACCTCTACCAAGGTGAAGGCCGAAAAGGGCGGTTGACAGTCGAGCTCAGCGTCCAGGACATCGATCTGCTGTACCGGTTCAAGTACTTGACGCCGTACAACAGCAGGGTTACGGAGCGAGTACGGTCAACCAACTTCGCTGACAGCCATCACTCGGCAACCTGGTCCCTCTGCTCCCTGGAAGCCAGAACAAAACTCAACCAGCTCGGCCTTCCCTACGGCCGCAAGTCGAAGACGATCGCCCCGCCCCGCGTCGCCTTCTCCCGTCGCGACTACCTTCGAGGCCTCATCGATGCCGACGGAGCTGTCGGCTACACAGGTTCGGGGTGGCCCTTCATCTGTCTCGCTACGGCGAGCACGGCCATCGTCGCCTTTGTGCGTTCCTACGCTCAGGAGATCACGGGAGTTGAGCGCCTCGCTCGCCGAAACACACGGGACGAGATCTACAACATCACCTTCGAGAAGGAGGCGGCTCAGGAATTGACAGCTGACCTCTACTACCCGGGTTGTCTTTCGCTGGGACGCAAACAGGTCAAGGCAGACTCCGTCTCCCACTGGGCTCGCCCTGCCGACATGCGAATCGTGAACTCACGACGAGCCTGGACTGCCTACGAGGACCGAATGGTGCTGGACCAAGACGACATCGTCGCAGTCGCCACAGAACTCGGGCGCACTGAGAACAGCTGCCGTCGACGCAGGTGGCGCCTCAGGAACAGCAGGATGCTGATGCCGAACGATCAGTGAAGCCCTGAAGCCTGGGGCCCGGACCCGCAGTGGGACGGGTCCCGCAGTGGGGCCGGGCCCCACGTCATCAGCCATGCAGGCGCACCACCTGCTTCAACTCCACCACCACGCCTCCATTCCCTGCGGAACAGATGAAAGCACCAAAACGCAAAAAGGCGCCAAGGCCGTCGAAAAGGGATGCCGGACCGGCGTTCACAGCAGTGCGTGCGATACACATGGTGCCCGGGGGTCACCCCCGGGCGGCAAGTGAATAACCACAGGCAGGACTGCGCAGGCGTCCCGAGGGACCCGTCGAGAGGAGCCCCACCGTGCAGCGGAAGGCGTACGTACCCGGCGTCGCCGTGCTCCTCGCGGCACTGCTGGCCGCGTGCACGGGAGCGAGCGACGACGGTTCCAAGGACGACCCCCGCCCGGGCGAGGCCACCGCCTCGGCCACCGTCGCCCAGCCCGGCCGCTACGACACGCTCCCGGAACCCTGCGGCTCGGTCGGGCAGGACACCCTCGACACCCTCCTCCCCGGCATCGGGCAACTCCCCGACGAGGCCAAGCGCCGGCAGGCGTACGAGGGCGACGCGACGCAGACGTACGACACCGACCAGAAGGCCGGCTGCCGCTGGAAGGTGGAGGCCGCGGACGCCACCCACTACCTCTTCGTCGGCTTCGAGCGCATCGTGTCGTGGGGCAACGGGGTCAGCGACGACAGCAAGGCACAGGAGGTCTACGGCGGGAAGGTCGAGGCGGCCGACCTGCCGGAGCCGACGCCGTCCGTGTCGCAGAAGGAGAGCGAGGGCGCGGACGAGGAGAGCGACGAGCCCGAGGAGACGCAGACGTCGGGCGGGGCCACCGCCGATCCGTCCACGAGCGCCGCGTCCTCCGCCTCTGGATCCGCCTCCGGATCCGAAGCGTCCTCCGGATCCTCCTCCCCCTCACCGAGCGCGTCCGGCACCCCCGCATCCCTCCAGCCCCGCACGCTCGACGGCCTCGGCGACGAGGCGTTCCTCGACGACGCGCTCGGCACGAGCAAGCAGCGGACCGTGACTGTGGTGTTCCGCACGTCCAACGTGCTCGTGACCGTCGAGTACGAGGAGCAGCCGGCGACCACGACGGTGGTGCCGGACAGTGAGGAAATGCAGGACAGGGCCCGGAATCTGGCGGAGCGGCTGGCCGAGGCGTTCGACGACTGACGGCCTCCCGGGGGCGGTTCGGGTGCCCACACGAACCATCTGAACCAGAACCGCACTTCTTCTTCACCGCGTACGGTGGCCTCTCGGAACCCCGATCCGATTGTCCGTTTGTCCGATTGCGAAGGAACCATGCGACGAGCCGCAGAGTCAGACCAGCATCAGTCACCGCGCAGCGAGCGTTCGCCACGGGTGGCGCGCTTCGGACGGGTGGCGCGCTTCGGCGGGCACGAGCGTCCGGGCCGCTCCCGGGCCCTCGTCGGCGCGGCGGTCGTGCCGGTGATGCTGCTGGCGGTCGGCTGTTCGTCGGACTCCGGCTCCGACAGCGCCTCCGGTGACGAGACGCCGGCGGGCGCGGAGCAGTCGGTGAAGGAGAGCGCCACGCCGGAGGTCGTCGCCGCGAAGTACGCGAAGCTGCCGGACGCGTGCGAGGTGTTCCCCGACAAGACGCTGAAGTCGCTGGTCCCCGAGGGCGTGAAGTCCGGCAAGGCGATCAACAAGGCCGAGGCGGACGTGACCGGCGACTGCCGCTGGATCAGCCTCGACAACAACGGCGTGGACGGCTCCCAGTACCGCTGGCTGAGCGTCTCCCTGCACCTGCTGCCCTCGGACGAGGCGAACGGCCCGGGCGAGGACCGCGCGGCCAAGGCGCTCGAGTCGAAGGTGACGGCGGCGAAGGCGGTGGACGGGGCGAAGAACGTCAAGACGGAGCCGGCGACGGGCCTGGGCGACCAGGCGACCGTGGTCAAGTACGACCTGAAGAAGGACGGGGACACCTTCAAGCAGCAGACGATCGTGGTGCGCACGGAGAACGTGGTCATCACGCTCGACTACAACGGTGCCGGTCTGGCCGGTGAGAAGACACCTGACGCGGCCGCGCTGCTGAAGTCCGCGAAGTCCGCCGCCGAGGACGTCGTGGAGGCGGTCGAGGACGCGAACGACGGTTCGGACGCGTCGGCGTCGCCGTCGCCGTCGAAGAGTGCGTCCAAGGCACCGTCGGGCGATGCGACGAAGGCGTCGTCGTCGGGCGGTTCCGGTGCGGACATCAGCTCGGACGCGGACGGTGGCTCGGATTCCGATTCGGACTCGGGTTCGTCCACCTCCGGCAGCCGGAAGAGCAAGTCGTAGCCGCGCCTCACCTGGTGGTTCACGGGAGCCCGGTCCCCGCGGGGGCCGGGCTCGCTGCCATCCGGCAACCCGTTCGCCGTACACATGTGCCACTCTGTTGCGCGCAACAACACGCAAGGGGAGGGGAGTACGGGTGGCCGCGCCAATGCAGCTGACTCGAATGCACCGCGTTCTCATCGGCGTGGTCGTGTTCGGCGCCGTCATCATCGCCGGGATCGGCTTCGCGGGTTCGTACGCGGCGGTACGGGAACTGGCGGTCCAGAAGGGCTTCGGGAACTTCTCGTACGTCTTCCCGATCGGAATCGACGCGGGCATCTGTGTCCTGCTCGCCCTGGACCTCCTGCTGACCTGGATCCGCATCCCCTTCCCGCTGCTCCGCCAGACGGCGTGGCTGCTGACGGCGGCGACGATCGCGTTCAACGGCGCGGCGGCCTGGCCGGACCCGCTGGGCGTGGGCATGCACTCGGTGATCCCGATCCTGTTCGTCGTCGCGGTCGAGGCGGCCCGGCACGCGGTCGGCCGGATCGCCGACATCACCGCCGACAAGCACATGGAGGGCGTCCGCCTCACCCGCTGGCTGCTCTCCCCCCTCCCCACCTTCCTGCTCTGGCGCCGGATGAAGCTCTGGGAGCTCCGCTCCTACGACCAGGTCATCAAGCTTGAGCAGGAACGTCTCGTCTACCAGGCCCGCCTGCGCTCCCGCTACGGCCGCGCCTGGCGCCGCAAGGCCCCGGTCGAATCCCTGATGCCCCTCCGCCTGGCCCGCTACGGCGTCCCCCTGGCGGAAACGGCCCCGGCGGGCCTGGCAGCGGCGGGCATAGAACCGGCCCTGCTCCCGCCCGCGCCTCAGGTTGAAATCACCTCAGTTGCGGGCAACCGTGCCGCTGGAGCGGACCGGGCGGGCGCAGCGGCACCCCCCAGCGAGCAGCGCCCCCAACTGGAGAGCACCCCCACCCAGCAGCGGCCGGAACGCGCCGGGCAGCAGGAGCAGGGCTACACCGAGCAGGAACCCCCGGTCGACGAAAGCCCTTGGCTCCACGCCCGCCACCCCCAGGAGGTCCCCTACCAGGGCGGCTACGACCCGTCGTACGAGCCGGAGGAACAGTACGGGGAGTGGTACGAGGACCAGGACCCGGAGCAGTACGGGCAGAACGGCGCATACGAGCAGTACCAGCGCTTCGAGCCGGACCCCCGGGACCCCCGCTACCAGCAGCAACAGTTCGAGGCCCACGAACTCCAGGGCCCCGAACTCCAGGACCCGGAACCCTCTCCGGAGGAGACCGGCAGCTTCCCCATCCCGGCCGGCCCCGGCCGCACGCGCGAGCTGGGCGAGGGCGGCGGCGCCCCGGAGCCGACGGAGGAGGACTACTACCAGGTCTTCCGCCAGGTCACCAAGGGCGGGAACGGAGCGCCCACCCCACGCGGGCTCATCGCCGACATCGAGGGGACGTACGACGTCACGCTCGACGAGGCCGAGGCCAAGCGCATGGTGAACCGCTTCTCCAACCGCCTCAACGCGGAACTGACGGACGAGCACATCGCCTGACCGGTGCGTCGCGCACGAGGAGGGGGCGCCCGGTGGTGATCACCGGGCGCCCCCTCCTCGTGTCCTACGCCGCCTTACTCCCCCAGCAGGGCCCGCACCCGCTCCTGCCCCACGGCCAGCAGCAGCGTGGGCAGGCGCGGCCCCGTGTCCCGCCCGACGAGCAGGTGGTACAGCAGGGCGAAGAACGAGCGCTGGGCCGTCTTGATCTCCGCCGGCAGCTCCTTGGGCGTGGCGTCCGCCGCGAACCCGGCCTGCACCTTGGGCACGCCGTAGACGAGATGCGTGAGTCCGTCGAGCGACCAGTGCTCGGCGAGCCCGTCGAGCAGCAGCCGCAGCGACTGCTGGGACGCCTCGTCGAGGGACTTCAGCAGCTCGGCGTCGGCCTCCTGGCGCACGATGGTCCGCTGGTCGGCGGGCACCTGGGTGTTGATCCAGGCCTCGGCCTTGTCGAGCCGCGGCCGCACCTCGTCGAGGGAGGAGAGCGGGTCGGTGGGGTCGAGTTCGCTGAGGATGCGCAGGGTCTGGTCCTCGGCGCCCGCGGTGATGTCGGCGACGGACGCGAGGGTCCGGTACGGCATCGGGCGGGGCGTGCGCGGCAGCTCACCGGCGGCCGTGCGCACCGCGCGGGAGTGCGCGGCGATGTCGGCGGGCAGGGCGGAGCCGTCCGCGACCTTGGCGTCGAGCTTGTCCCACTCGTCGTAGAGCCGCTGGATCTCCTGGTCGAAGGCGATCTTGAAGGACTGGTTGGGCCGGCGGCGGGCGTAGAGCCAGCGCAGCAGCTGCGGCTCCATGATCTTCAGCGCGTCGCCGGGCGTGGGCACGCCGCCCTTGGACGACGACATCTTGGCCATGCCGGAGATGCCGACGAAGGCGTACATCGGCCCGATGGGCTGCTTCCCGCCGAAGATCCCGACGATCTGCCCGCCGACCTGGAAGCTGGACCCGGGCGAGGAGTGGTCGACCCCGCTCGGCTCGAAGACGACGCCCTCGTACGCCCACCGCATCGGCCAGTCGACCTTCCAGACGAGCTTGCCGCGGTTGAACTCGTTCAGCGCGACGGTCTCGGAGAAGCCGCAGGCGGTGCAGGTGTAGGTCAGCTCGGTGGTGTCGTCGTCGTAGGCGGTGACGGTGGTGAGGTCCTTGCCGCAACCCCCGCAGTAGGGCTTGTACGGGAAGTACCCGGCGGAGCCGGAGCTGCCGTCGTCCTCGCCGGCGGCGCCGGAGCCCTCCGCGGCCTCCAGCTCCGCCTCGTCCACCGGCTTCTGCGACTGCTGCTTCTTCGCCGGCGCCTTCTTGGTGCGGTACTGGTCGAGGATCGCGTCGATGTCCCCGCGGTGCTTCATGGCGTGCAGGATCTGCTCGCGGTAGACCCCGGAGGTGTACTGCGCGGTCTGGCTGATCCCGTCGAACTCGACGCCCATCTCGGCGAGCGCGTCGACCATCGCCGCCTTGAAGTGCTCGGCCCAGTTGGGGTGGGCGGAGCCCGCGGGGGCGGGTACGGAGGTCAGCGGCTTGCCGATGTGCTCGGCCCAGGAACCGTCGACGCCGTCGACGCCGTTCGGGACCTTGCGGTACCGGTCGTAGTCGTCCCAGGAGATCAGATGCCGGACCTGGTGCCCGCGGCGGCGGACCTCGTCGGCGACGAGGTGCGGGGTCATGACCTCGCGGAGGTTGCCGAGGTGGATCGGGCCGGACGGCGACAGGCCGGACGCGACGACGACGGGTTTGCCCGGGGCCCGACGCTCCGACTCCTCGATGACCTCATCCGCGAAACGGGAGACCCAGTCGGTGGTCTCGGTGCTCTGAGCCACGATCGGCACGTCCTCTTTTTCCTGGAGTTTCCATGGCCGCCGGTTACGGTCCCGGACGACCGCGCCATTCTCCCAGCCTTTCACTCCGTGGGTCGAACCGGGCGCCCAATAACGCGGGGGTGCGGGTGCGGTGGCGGGTGCCGGCCCGGTGGGGGCTTCTCGCGCAGTTCCCCGCGCCCCTGAAAAGCAGGGGCTGCGCCCCGTGCTTTTCAGGGGCGCACGGCCGTGGTCTTTCAGGCCCGCAGGGGCCTGGTCTTTCAGGGGCGCGGGGAACTGCGCGAGAAGCCCCACGCACCCGCACCCGCCACCGAACCCGAACCCCCACCCCCTGAGGCGCCAGAAAAACCCCTTTACCCACCGTGGGATACTGAACGACATCCACCCGTACCCCGAGGAGAACGGCTCCCCCTGATGGCTTCGGTCACGTCCCTCACCGCCTCCGTCCACCAGCGCCTCGCAACCGCCCTCTCGGCCACCCTGCCGACCGCGGACGCGGACCCGCTGCTGCGACGCAGCGACCGGGCGGACTACCAGGCGAACGGGATCCTCGCGCTGGCCAAGAAGGCGAAGGCCAACCCCAGGGAGCTGGCGACCCAGGTCGTCGCCCAGGTGGAGTCCGGCGAGCTGATCAAGGAGATCGAGGTCTCCGGCCCCGGCTTCCTCAACATCACCCTCACCGACGGCGCCATCACGGAGAACCTCGCCGCGCGGTACGCGGACGACACCGGCCGGCTCGGCGTCCCCACGGCGGAGCACCCCGGCACCACGGTCATCGACTACGCCCAGCCGAACGTGGCGAAGGAGATGCACGTCGGCCACCTCCGTTCCGCCGTGATCGGTGACGCGGTCGTGCAGATCCTGGAGTTCACCGGCGAGAACGTGGTCCGCAGGCACCACATCGGCGACTGGGGCACCCAGTTCGGCATGCTGATCCAGTACCTGGACGAGCACCCGCACGAGCTGGACCACAACGAGGGCGAGAACCTCCAGAAGTCCGGCGAGCAGGCCATGTCGAACCTGGACCGGCTGTACAAGACGGCCAGGAAGCTCTTCGACTCCGACGAGGAGTTCAAGACGCGGGCCCGCCGCAGGGTGGTCGACCTCCAGGCCGGCGACCCGCACACCCTCGCCACGTGGCAGAAGTTCGTCGACGAGTCGAAGATCTACTTCTTCTCCGTCTTCGAGAAGCTCGACATGGACATCCGGGACGCCGACATCGTCGGCGAGTCCGGCTACAACGACATGCTCGCGGAGACCTGCCGCCTCCTGGAGGAGCAGGGCGTGGCCGTCCGCTCGGAAGGCGCCCTGTGTGTCTTCTTCGACGACGTCAAGGGCCCGGACGGCAACCCGGTCCCCCTGATCGTGCAGAAGTCGGACGGCGGCTACGGCTACGCGGCCACCGACCTCTCCGCCATCAGGGACCGCGTCTTCAACCTCAAGGCGAACTCCCTCCTGTACGTCGTCGACGCCCGCCAGTCCCTGCACTTCAAGATGGTCTTCGAGACCGCGCGCAGGGCGGGCTGGCTGGACGACGACGTCGAAGCCGAGATCAAGCTCTTCCAGCTCGCCTTCGGCACCGTCCTCGGCAAGGACGGCAAGCCGTTCAAGACCCGTGAGGGCGAGACGGTCCGCCTGGTCGACCTGCTCGACGAGGCGATCGACCGTGCCACGACCGTGGTCCGGGAGAAGGCCGAGAAGGTGGGCCTGACCGAGCAGGAGATCGTCGAGAACGGCCGCTACGTCGGTATCGGCGCCGTCAAGTACGCGGACCTCTCCACCTCCGCCGTCCGGGACTACAAGTTCGACCTGGACCAGATGGTCTCGCTGAACGGCGACACGTCCGTCTACCTGCAGTACGCGTACGCCCGTATCCAGTCGATCCTCCGCAAGGCGGGCGAGGCCCGCCCGACCGCCCACCCGGAGCTCGAACTGGCCCCTGCCGAGCGCGCGTTGGGCCTGCACCTGGACCAGTTCGGCGAGACCGTGGCAGAGGTCGCGGAGTCGTACGAGCCGCACAAGCTGGCCGCGTACCTCTTCAAGCTGGCGACCCTGCTGACCACGTTCTACGACCAGTGCCTGGTCCTGAAGGCCGACACCCCGGCCCAGAGGGAGAACCGTCTGTTCCTGATCGACCTGACGGCCCGCACCCTGCACCGGGGCATGGCCCTGCTGGGCATCAGGACACCCGACAAGCTCTGACCGAGCCGGAGAGAGACCGAGAACAGGAGAGCGTGCCGCCGTACACCGGCGGCACGCTCTCCCCGTTCCGGTCGCGGCGGCCCGCTCTCCCTGTTCCCGTCCCGGCGGCTGCTCAGCCGCGGCCGACCCCCACCGGCCGAGCCGCTGTCAGTGGCGGCCCCTACAGTCACCCGCATGGCGACACTTCCCAACCCGCTGCCCCAGCTGGCGGCCGACCCGAGCGGGCGCGTGCTCGGGCTTGAACTCCCGCTTCCGCAGGGGAGGTTGATCGACACGACGGACGACGGCCCGTGGCACGAGCCCCTGCTGTGGTGCGCGGACGAGACGGCGACCCCTGGCGCCTGGGCAGCCGTCCAGCCCGCCCGCCGCACCGCCGGCCTCCTCCCGGTACTGCTGGACGTCGGCGGCGACCAGCACGGCCCGGAGGAGTGGGAGTTGCTGCCCGGCGAGATGTCCTACCCCGGCGACCACGACGCCGACGAGGTCCTGGCCGAGTTCTGGGACGCGTACGCCACTGTCGAGGACCCCGAGTGGCCGGGCCTCACCGCGCCCCCAACCTCCGCCCCGGACACGGCGCCCGACCCCGACACCGTCGCCGCCGAGACCGCCGACGCCCTCGTCAAGGACTCCTCACGGCTGAAGGACCCCCGCCTCGCCCTCGTCCCCGCCCGCCGCAGCGCCGACATCCCGGCGGCCATCGGGTGGACCGGCCCGACGAACCACGAGAACGACGTGGCGAGGCTCTGCGCGGTCCTGCGCTCCTGGGAGGACCGCTTCGGCATACGCGTCGTCGCCCTCGCCCACGACCACCTCGTCCTCTCCGTGGCCGCCCCACCCACCACCGAGGCCGAGGCCGAAGCCCTGGCCGCCGAGCATTTCGCCTTCTGCCCCGACAACATCTGGCAGGGCACGACCGACGGCACCCGCGGCTCCTACGCCCGCACCCTCCTCGGCGAACCCCTCTGGTCCTTCTGGTGGGACTGAGTCGCACCCCCGGGTGCCGCGCCGACCCGGTGTCCAGGGGGCATCGGCGGAAGCGGGCCACTCGCGGCCGACCGAGGTGAACCACGGCGGCGTGCCCCACCTCGGAAAATCCACTCGGCAGCACCCCGCAGCACACGGCACAGTGGCCCCATGGATGAGCGAGGGCTGGATCGCGACGGAACGATCGCACGCGAAGGCGCGCTGGACCGCGTGCCGGCGGCGTTCGTCCCCGTCGTCGATGCCGCGCGCGCTCACCTCACCGAGACGTTCGGCAGTCGGCGCCTGCACAGCGCCTACCTCTACGGCAGCATCCCCCGCGGCACCGCCACCCCCGGTGTCTCCGACCTCGACCTCCAACTCGCCCTCCACCACGAGCCCACCGAAGCCGACCGGGCCGACGCCACAGCGATCGAGGCCGCACTCGACCATGCGTTCCCGCAGATCGACGGCGTCGGGATCCTGCTGACCAGCGCTCGGGTTCTCCTCAGCGACGTCGAACGTCACGACGGCGGGTTCTTCATCGCCTGCCTCTGCACCCCGTTGCTGGGCCCTGACCTCGCGGCACAGCTGCCCCGATACCGCCCCACAGCCCTGCTCGCGCGGGAGACCAACGGTGACCTCGCCCGCGTGCTTCCGCTCTGGCGTGCCAGAGCGGCCGAAGCCACCACGGACGCCGATCTCCGGCCCCTCGGCCGTCTCGTCGGCCGCCGCGTCGTCCGCACGGGATTCACCCTGGTCATGCCTCGGTGGGGCGGCTGGACCAGCGACCTCGACCGGTCCGCCGAGATCTTCGGCAGCCACTACCCCGAACGCGCCGAGCAGATGCGTGTCGCCGCAGCCGTGGGCCGCGCGCCCTCACCCGACCCGGCGGTGCTCGGGATGCTCATCGACGACTTGGGCCCGTGGCTCGCGGCCGAATACACAGCCGTGCACGGCGAGAAAGCCCCGCGCCCCTGACGGGCAGGGCGGACCAGTCCGTTCCCACCTGCTCCGCCGTCCGGCGGAGCGCGGTCCGGAGCCGCGCTCGCCGAACCGCACCCGCGTCCCCACACGCACTCGGTCGGCTCACCCCCGCAACCC
>NZ_JARGEE010000303.1:0-11113 GCF_033794485.1 Streptomyces sp. MB09-02B | reverse complement strand
CGCCCACCCGCTCCTCCCCCGTCGCGGCCGCCGCCGGTACCCGGGCCGCCATGAAGCGGGTGGTGCGGCGGAGGCGGAAGCCGAGGGATTCGTAGAGGCGGATGGCGGTCGTGTTGCCGGCGGCGGTGTGGAGGAAGGGGGTTTCGCCGCGCTCGCGGATGCCGTGGGCGACGGCGAGGACGAGGCGGGTGGCGAGGCCCGCGCCGCGGAAGGCCGGGTCGGTGCAGACCGCGCTGATCTCGGTCCAGCCCGGCGGGTGCAGCCGCTCACCGGCCATGGCGACCAGCGCGCCGTCCCGGCGGATGCCGAGGTAGGTGCCGAGTTCGACGGTGCGCGGCAGGAAGGGGCCGGGCTGGGTGCGTTCGACGAGGTCGAGCATCTCGGGCACGTCGGCCGGGCCGAGCCGTACGGCCTCCTCGTCCGGGGCCGCGGCGACTCCGTCGTCGACGAGCTGCACGCCCGCCAGGTCGAAGGTCACCTCCCAGCCGGCCGGGAAACCGCCGGTGTAGGCCGGGACCGGGACCTCGGCACCGGGACCGGCCAGCGCCGCGAGGTCGGCCCAGTCGTCGGCGTCCGGTTCGTCGGGGAGACCCAGCCACGGCGAGACGTCGAGCGGATACCGCAGCACCCGGCCGCGCCGCTCGGCGAAGTGTGCGTGCGGCCCGGTGAGGGAGGCCAGCGCGGGGTTGTCGAGGACGTGCGGCACGGTGTCCGTGCCCCTGCCGCCGCCCGGGTCGTACTCGGTCATGCGCTCTCCCACTCCGCTCCGCCGTCGTCCGGCCTGCCCTGCTCGCTCTGCCCGTCCGGCGTCCGCCGGTCGGCCGCCGGCCGACCGGATCCACCCGGTCCGGCCACTGGCGGCAAGGATGATCGACGCGGCCCTGTTCCCGGCGCTCCGAAGAGTTCACGCGGCCGCAATGATCGCCACCCGCCCCGGGGCCGGGGCACTCCTCACCGGCACGTACGGTTGTATGACTCAGCAACCACCGCCGTCACGTTGGGCCCCCATGAACGTCACCCGAGGCTTCACCGGACGCCCCCGCGTCGACCACCCAGGGTTGCCGCCCGGCCAGTACGACGCCGGCGACGACTGGCCCGTGCTGTCGGCCGAGGTCACCCCCGACCTGGCACCCGCCGACTGGACGTTCCGGATCGACGGTCTGGTGGCGGAGCCCCGCACCTGGGACTGGGACGAGGCGCACGCGCTGCCCGCGTCGGCGTACGAGGGCGACATCCACTGTGTGACGAGCTGGTCGAAGTTCGGGGTGCGCTTCGGGGGCGTCTCGCTGGACGCGTTCTGGGACGTGGTCCGGCCCGACGCGTCCGCCACGCACGTGGTCGCGTACGCGCACAGCGGTTACACCACGAACCTCCCGCTCGCCGACCTCACCGGCGGGCGTGCCTGGATCGCCTGGGAGTACGACGGCGCGCCGCTGTCCGCCGAGCACGGCGGTCCGGCGCGGCTGCTGGTGCCGCACCTGTACTTCTGGAAGAGCGCCAAATGGATCGCCGGCCTGCGGCTCCTCGACCACGACGAGCCCGGCTTCTGGGAGCAGAACGGCTACCACGCGCGGGGCAACCCGTGGGAGGAGCAGCGGTACTCCGGTGACTGAGACGACAGCCCCGTACACGCCGATCGCGCCGCGGGCGGCGGCCATCGCGCCGGACACGCCCTTCTCGCCGCCCACCCGGTTCGCCGTGCCCGGCCGTATCGCCGTGAGCACCCGGGCGGCGGCCCTGTGGCAGACGGCCACACTGACGGAGATCCGGCGGGAGACGCCCACCGTGTCCACGTTCCGGTTCGCGGTGCCGGGGTGGGCCGGACATCTGCCGGGGCAGCACCTGATGCTGCGGCTGACCGCCGGGGACGGCTACACGGCGCAGCGCCACTACTCGCTGGCGTCCCCGCCGGACGACACGGGGCACATCGAGCTGACCCTGGACCATGTCGAGGGCGGTGAGGTCTCCGGCTGGTTCCACACCGAGGCCCGGCCGGGCGACGTGGTGGAGGTGCGCGGCCCGCTCAGCGGGTTCTTCGCCTGGCCGGGGGACCGGCCCGTGCTGCTGATCGGTGCCGGTTCCGGTGTCGTCCCGCTGATGTCGATGCTCCGCCACCACCGCGGGCGGGCGCTCGGCGTGCCCCTGCGGCTGCTGGTGTCCGCGCGGGGGCCCGAGGAGCTGATCTACGCGGCGGAGTACGGCGCGGAGACCACGGCCGTCTTCACCCGGCGGGCGCCCGAGGGGTCACCGGTGGGGCGGCTGTCGGCGGCGCAGGTGGCGCCGATGCTGGCCGAGCGGCCGCCGGGCGGGTGGGAGGCCTATGTGTGCGGCTCCAACGCGTTCGCCGAGCACGCCTCGCGGCTGCTGGTGGCGGCGGGACAGCCGGTGGACCGCATCCGCATCGAGCGGTTCGGCTGACCCTCGCGCGTCCCGTTCCGCTCGACCGGGGAGTCCGACTGACCCTCGCGCGTCCCGTTCCGCTCGACCGGGCGGTCCGGCGCGGTGGCCGCGCCCTCGGCGTCCGCCCTCTCCACCATGATTTACGGCGCAAACCATGCCATCGCGGCCTCTTTCGGGTACACCGGAAGTGCGGACCAGTCCTAACCGGGGTTCTCGTATCCGAGGGCCGTACCGGTGAGGGAGGGCGAGATGCGAGGCCAGGTCTTCGGGTGGCGTTGGCGCGCCAATCCGCTGCGGCGACGCTCGGACGTCGTCGAGGCGTGGACGGTGCTGTGCGTCGTGCTGCTGCTCGTCCTCGGCGCCCCGGCCCTCGGGGTCGCGGTGGGCCGGTGGGCGCACGGGGACGCGCGGGCGCACGCCGTGGCCGAGCGCGCCGCGCTGGACCGGGTCAGCGCCGTGGTCGTCGAGAGGGCGCCGGCCTCCGTGCCCTCGGCGCACGGCGACAGGCAGCCCCAGTACTGGGTGGGCGCCCGCTGGACCGAACCCGACGGCGGTTCCCGTACCGGTGAGGCGCGGGTGCCGGCGGGCACCGAGCGCGGAGACCGCGCGGATGTGTGGCTGGACGAGGCCGGCCGCAGCGTCCAGCCGCCGCCGACCGACACCGCCGTCTGGCAGCACGCGCTGGCCATGGGGACCTGCGCCACGGGCGGGGCCGTCGCCGTCGTGCTGCTCGGACACGTCGTCGTCCGCCGGATCGCCATTCGGCACCGGCTCGCCGAATGGGAGCAGGAGTGGGCCCGGACGGGGCCCGACTGGGGACACCGTTGGGCCTGACGCGGCACGAGAACGAACGCGAACAATTCTCAGCTGATAGCTGCGCAGCGCATGTCGGCCACCCCCGGAACATCCACAAAATCCACTTCTCCAACGCAGTTGATACTTCAATTGCGTTGCTGCCATACTCCGCTTCCCCCCCACAGGCATAAGGCAGCGAAGAGGGTGCATTGTGGCCAACCACGCGGCACGGTACGGCAGTTCTGCCCCGTCTCCCCCCGCACGGACAAGCCGGCAGCTCATCCACACCCATCCTGAATTTCGTTCAATAAGCACGTCATATCGCAGATTCGGGATAACGGCGACCGCGTTGTCCGTCGGTGCATTCCTGTCGTACGTCCTCCTGTCGAGTTTCGCGCCAGGAGTGATGAACCAGCGATTGATCGGACATCTGACGCTCGGGCTCACCCTCGGCCTGGCGCAGTTCGCCGTCATGGGCGTGACCGCGTTCCTGTACGTCCGGCACATGCGCGAGAACGTCGACCCGGTCGTCCGGCGCCTCCGTGCCCAGCTGGAGGAGCGCGAGGCCGAGCAGCGTCGGGTCCCGGCCGGACGGCGGTTCGGCGCATGGTGAGCTTCTCCGCGAGCGTGGCCGACGCGTTCAGCCTGCGGCTGACGTTCGTGCTGTTCCTGACCGTCGTGGTGATCACCCTGTTCACCGCCTTGCTGACGGCACCGCAGCGGGACGAGATCGGCGAGTTCTACCTCGGCAACCGTGACATGTCGCCGCTGCGCAACGGCCTCGCCATGTGCGGTGACTATCTGTCGGCCGCGACCCTGCTCGGCAGCACCGGCCTCGTCGCCCTCACCGGGTACGACGGTCTGCTCTACCTCGGCGGCACGGTCGTCGCCTGGATGATGGTGCTGCTGCTCATCGCCGAACCCCTGCGCAACGCGGGGAAGTTCACCCTCGGTGACGCCCTGGCCCGGCGGCTCCCGCTGCGGCAGCGGCAGGTCCGGCTGGCGCTCGCCGTGTGCACGCTCTCCGTGTGCACCCTGTACCTCGTGGCCCAACTGGTCGGCAGCATCGCGCTGATGACACAGTTCGTCGGCGAACCCGGCCCGACCACCCGCATGATGATCGTGATCATCATCGGCACCATCGTCACCATCTACGCGGCCATCGGCGGAATGCCCGGCGCGACGTTCATCCAGGTGGTCAAGGCCGTGCTGCTCGTCGCAGGCGTCACGGTGGTCGCGGTCCTGGTGTTGAACCGCTTCGACTGGAACATCGACGGCCTCCTGGCGTCCGCCACCGCGGGCAGCGGACTGGGCGACGCGTACCTGCAGCCCGGTCTGCGCTACGGGGCCGGACCGATCAGCAAGATCGACTTCTTCAGCCTGCAACTGGCCATCGTCCTCGGGCTCGCCGCACTCCCCCACGTCATGATGCGGCTCTTCGCGCCCCGCCGGACCAGGGTGCTGCGCGCCTCGGTGGTGTGGGCGGTGGGTCTGGTCGGGTTCGTGTGCCTGATGGCCGGCGTCCTGGGTCTCGGCGCCACGGCCGTCGTCGGCCGGGAGACCATCGCCGACATCGACCACAAGGGCGACGCGGCCGTACTGCTCCTCGCCCACGAGCTGGGCGGCGAGGTGCTCACGGCGGTCGTCTCGGCCCTGGCCTTCGTCACCCTGCTCGCGGTCGCCGCCGGTCTCATGCTCGCCGCGGCCTCGTCCGTCGCCCACGACCTGTACGGCGAGGTGATCCGCAAGGGCAGGGCAAAGGAGACGCAGGAACTGGCCGTGGCCAGGATCGCCGCGGTGATCCTGGGTGTCCTGAGCATGCTGTTCGCCCTCCTCGCCTGGGGCACCAACACCGCCACGCTCGCGTTCCTGGCCTTCGCGATCGCCGCGTCCGCCATCCTGCCGACCCTCGTCTACAGCCTGTTCTGGCGGGGGTTCACCGCGCGCGGCGCCCTGCTCAGCCTGTACGGCGGTCTGGCCACGTCGGTGCTGCTCGTGCTGTTCTCGCCCGTGGTCTCCTCCACCCCGGGCTCGGTCTACCCCCACGCCGACTTCGCGTGGTTCCCGCTGCAGAACCCGGGCATCGTGTCGATCCCCGCGGGCTTCCTGCTGGGGTGGCTCGGCTCCCGTCTCGGTCCCCGGGAGCAGGAGAGCGTGTACGAGGACTTCGAGGTCAGGGCCCTGGTCGGGGCCGACCAGAGGTGAGCCCCGGCACCGGCGGCCGGTGAACCGTGGGGCGTCGCACACCCAGGGAAAAGCCCCTTGGCGGGCCGCGACGCCCCACGTACGGTGTGATCATCCGCACCTCATCCGCACCGTAGAACTCAAAAGGTGGTCCTTCATGGCCCTGTTCGACCTGCCGTTGGACGAGCTCCGTGGTTATCGAAGCGCTTCGACGGAGCCCGAGGACTTCGACGCCTTCTGGGCGAAGACGCTCCAGGAGGCCCGCGCACACGACCTGGACGCCCGTTTCGAGCCGGTCGAGACCCATCTGAAGTCGGTAGAGGTCCACGACGTCACCTACTCCGGATTCGGCGGCCACCCGGTCAAGGGCTGGCTGGTCCTCCCGGCCGGAGCGACCGAACCGCTGCCCACCGTCGTGGAGTTCATCGGCTACGGCGGCGGTCGCGGCCTGTCCCACACCCATCTCCTGTGGGCCTCGGCGGGCTACGCGCACTTCGTCATGGACACCCGGGGCCAGGGCAGCGCCTGGGGCGGGGGCGGCGACACCCCCGACCCGGTGGCGGGCGCGCCCGCCTTCCCCGGCTTCATGACCCGGGGCATCGACGCCCCCGAGAACTACTACTACCGCCGGGTCTACACCGACGCCGTACGCGCGGTCGAGGCCGCCCGCGCGCATCCGCGCACCGATGCCGCGCGCACCGCCGTGACCGGCTCCAGCCAGGGCGGCGGTATCGCGATCGCCGTCGGCGGACTGGTCCCCGACCTGGTGGCGGTCGCGCCCGACGTGCCGTTCCTGTGCGACTTCCCGCGCTCCACGACGATCACCGACCGGGATCCGTACCGCGAGATCGGCAAGTACCTCAAGACCCACCGCGGCCGCACGGAACAGGTCGGGCGCACGCTCGCGTACTTCGACGCCGTGCACTTCGCCGCGCGCGGCAGGGCCGCCGCACTGTTCTCGGCGGCCCTGGAGGACCAGACCTGCCCGCCGTCCACGGTCTTCGCGGCCTTCAACGCCTGGGCCGAGGCGAACAAGCGCATCGAGGTCTACGACTTCAACGACCACGAGGGCGGCGGCCCCTTCCAGGAGGCGGTCAAGCTGCGCTGGCTGGCCTCGCAGCTCTGAGGGGGCTCACCGGCGGCTGACCGGCGAGGGCGCCGGCGACGTGCGGTTCTCGGACCGATGGTCGGCCTGGCGGTGGAGCCCCGGGACTACCGGCAAACGGCACCTGATCCGGTCCACACGGAGCCCGCACGGCCGGTGTTCCTGCCCGGGAATTCTCGCGGGCAGGACCGGTAGCCGCCGTTCCGCCGCGCACCTTCCCTCCTGTCCGACCAGTCGGTATGTTCAGGGGGCCGGTCGACGCTCGTCCCGGCGCACGGCCGTGGACGACGGAGGGTTCATGTCTCAGTCCCAGGTGCGGGGTCACTGCGAGGCGCGGTTCGAGGCCGTGCGCAGGGCGTTCGAGGAGAACTTCGCCGAGCGCGACGAGCTGGGCGCGGCGGTCACGGTGACGCTGCGCGGGGAGACCGTGGTGGACCTGTGGGGCGGCTGGGCCGACGCGGCGCGGACCAGCCCCTGGGAGCGGGACACCGTGGTCAACGTCTGGTCGACGACCAAGGGCCCGACGGCACTGTGCGCGCACCTCCTCGCCGACCGGGGCCTGCTCGACCTGGACGCCCCGGTGGCCGCGTACTGGCCGGAGTTCGCGGCGGCCGGCAAGGAGGGCGTCCTCGTCCGGCATCTGCTGTCGCACCGCTCGGGGCTGGCGGGACCGCGTGAGCCCCTCTCGTTCGAGCAGCTCCTGGACTGGGAGCTGACCGTCAAGCGGCTCGCCGCGCAGGAGCCGTGGTGGGAGCCGGGCACGGCGTCCGGGTACCACGCCATGACGTTCGGCTTCCTCGTCGGCGAGGTGGTCCGGCGGGTGTCGGGGCTGCTGCCGGGCGCGTTCCTGGCGCGGGAGGTGACCGGTCCGCTCGGTGTCGACTTCACCATCGGGCTGCCGGAGACGGAGGCGTCACGCGCGGCCGAGCTGGTGCATCCGCCGGCCGCGACGACCAGCGAACAGGCGGCTGTCTTCGCACAGTTGACGCCCACCGCACTGGCCGCGCTCGCCAACCCGCTGGTCGGCGCGGCCGAGGCCAACACCCCCGAGTGGCGGGCCGCCGAGGTGCCGGCCGCCAACGGCCACGGCACCGCGCGTGCGGTGGCCACGCTGTACGGGATCCTCGCGCTGCGCGGCACGTGGGGCGGCCGGAAGGTGCTGTCCGCCGAGGCGGCCGAGCGGGTCCGTGAGGGACAGGGAGCCTGCCGTGACCTGGTGCTCGGCGCCGGCTTCGGCCGGGACACGGAGATCGGCCTGGGGCTGTGGCTGAGCGGCCCGCACGGTTCGTACGGGCCCAACCCGAGGGCCTTCGGCCACGACGGTTACGGCGGCTCGTGCGGTCTCTCCGACCCGGAGGCCGGTGTCTCCCTGGGGTACGTCATGAACCGTATGGGTCCGCACATCGCCGACGACCCGCGCAAGATGGCGCTCGTCGACGCGCTCTACAGCGCGCTGTGACCCATGGGGCGGCACGCCCCTCGTGTGGTCCGGGGTGTGCTCCCCCTGCACGGAGAGTCCTGCGTGAGTGCACGCTCAGTCGATTCCCGCGCCTCGACCGGTGCCAGTATCGACCCCGAGCGAACTGTGGTCCATCGCTGCTCCCCGCAGCGAACAGCGGTCCTTCGATGCCGATTTCTCGACTTCGTCAGGAGCTGACACACACATGCGCAGACATCACCGTCCTCTGGTCCTGGGCGTCGCCGTCACGGTCGGGGTGCTCACCGCGACGGTCATCCCGTCGGCCGCCGCCCCCGCGGCCGACCGGACGACACCGAAACCCACCGTCGTCCTGGTGCACGGCGCCTTCGCGGACGCCTCCGGCTGGTCCGGCGTCGTCTCACGGCTGAAGAAGGCCGGTTATCCGGTCGTCGCCCCGGCCAACCCGCTCCGGGGCCTGCAGCCGGACGCCGCGTACCTCTCCTCGCTCCTCGGCACGATCGACGGTCCGAAGATCGTCGTCGGGCACTCGTACGGCGGTGCCGTCGTCACCGAGGCCGCCGCGTCCGTGCCCGAGGTGAAGGCGCTGGTGTACGTGGCGGCCTTCATGCCCGACAAGGGTGAGGTGCTCGGCGAACTCTCGAACCGCTTCCCCGGTTCCGAACTGCTTCCGGCACTGGAGGGCCTGCCGGACGGGGCCGGACACACCGACGTGGCCATCAAGCCCGACAGGTTCCACGACGTGTTCGCCGGCGACCTGCCGCGTTCGCAGACGTCGGTGCTGGCGGTGTCCCAACGCCCAGTCAGTCTCTCGGCGTTCGAGTCCACGGCGCAGGCCGCGGCGTGGCGCACGATCCCCTCGTGGTTCATGGTCGCCACCGGGGACAAGACGATCTCCCCCGCGTTGGAGCGCTTCCAGGCCAAGCGTGCGGGCTCGCACACCGTCGAGGTCAACTCCTCTCACGTGGTGATGATGTCCCACCCGGACAAGGTGACCGCGCTGATCAAGTCGGCGGCGAAGTCCACTCGTTGAGGCTTGGTCGGCAGGCTCGGGTCAGCCCTTGCGGGTGGCCACCACCATGCGGCACCGGGGGCTGCCGTCGGGCCGCCGGCCGAACTCGGGCAGCGCGGACAACTCCACCTCGAACCCGGCGCGTTCCAGCTCACGCCGTACGAGACCGAGCCGGAACGGCCGGTAGTACATGACGAACGGCGGCCGCCAGACCGCGTTGCGCACCCGCATCGCCGCGTCGAAGCCCAGGGCCGCCCAGTACCAGGGGGAGCGGGCCGGGGCGGGCGCCGGCAGCGGGAACGCGAAGCGCCCGCCCGGCCGCAGGACGGAGTGGACCTCGGAGAACAGGCGCGGCAACTCCTCCGGCAGGAAGTGCCCGAACGCGCCGAGACTGACGGCCAGGTCGAAGGCCGAGGTGAAGGGAAGGGCGAGGGCGTCTGCGCGCACCCAGGAGAGGCGGGGGCCTTCGCCGCCGGCGAAGGCGCCCCCGGGGCCCGATCGGCCGGCGGAAGACTCCCCCGGCCCCGGGGAGCGGGTGGTGCCGGAGCCCACCCGCTCCCTGCCCACGGCCAGCATCCCGGCGCTGATGTCCACGCCGGTGACGCTCGTCCGGCAGACCTCGCGCAGCACCTCCATCCCGGCCCCGGTGCCGCAGCAGAGGTCGAGGCCGTCCTCGAAGGGGCCCATCGACGACAGGGCCGCCTCGACCGCCTCCAGGACGGAGTCCGGTGTACGGAACGGGGTCTGGTCGAACTTGGGCGCGAGCAGGTCGTAACCGTGTTCGACGGAGGAGAGCGCCTGAACGGCGAGTTCGCGGAGGCTGGGGCCTTGCGGGGTGAACATCACCTCAGCTTAGGGCCTGACTCGGGGCAGCGCCGGGCGCGGACTCTCCCCTATGGTCCGGGACATGACTTCGTTCCGTCCCGCCCCGACCTGGCTGGCCGACGCCGTCTTCTACCAGATCTATCCGCAGTCCTTCGCCGACTCCGACGGGGACGGCATCGGGGATCTCGCCGGGATCACCGACCGTCTCGACCATCTGTCCTGGCTGGGCGTCGACACCGTCTGGCTGAACCCCTGTTTCGTCTCGCCGTTCCGGGACGCCGGGTACGACGTCGCGGACTATCTGACCGTCGCCCCGCGTTACGGCTCCAACGACCACCTGGCGAGGCTCGTCGACGAGGCGGGGCGCCGGGGCATCCGGATCCTGCTGGATCTCGTCGCCGGCCACACCTCGATCGACCACCCGTGGTTCCGGGCCTCCGCTGACGACCCGGACGACCACCGCTACATCTGGACGGCACAGGGCAGGCCCGACGGCTTCGTCGCCTCCCCCGGTACCCGGCCGGGCGCGTACCTGCCGAACTTCTTCGACTCCCAGCCCGCCCTCAACTTCGGTTACGCGCGCGGCAATCCGGCCGAGCCGTGGCGGCTGCCGGTCGACGCCGACGGCCCCCGCGCCAACCGCGAGGCCCTCCGCACGATCATGGACCACTGGCTGGGCCTCGGCCTCTCCGGCTTCCGCGTCGACATGGCCGCGTCACTGGTGAAGGACGACCCGGACAGGGCCGAGACCGCCCGCGTCTGGACGGAGTCGCGGGCCTGGCTGGACACCGCCCACCCGGACGCCGTACTGCTCGCCGAGTGGGGCGAGCCGGAGGTGTCGATCCCGGCCGGTTTCCACGCCGACTTCTTCCTTCACTTCGGGGGCCCGACCGACGGTCTCGCCCTGCGCTCGCTGTGGAACAACGGCGCGGGCACGGTCCACGAGGACTGGGGCCCCCTCGACTGCTTCTTCGACGCGAGCGGCGGGGGCTCACCGCGCCCGTTCGTCGAGGCCTGGCAGCAGGCGACCACGGCCGTCGACCGTACGGGCTTCGTCTCCCTGCCCACCGCCAACCACGACTTCTCCCGCCTCAACTGCGGCCCCCGTACGCCCGATCAGCTGCCCGCGGCCTTCACCTTCCAGCTGACCTGGCCGACGCTCCCGGCGATCTACTACGGCGACGAGATCGGCATGCGCTACCTCCCGGGTCTGCCCGACAAGGAGGGCAGCGCCCCCGCCCCCACCTCAACCCGCCCGGGTCCCCCCCCCCCATAGCGGTTTCCCTTTACCCACTCCCCGTACCCACGGACCCGGGAGAAACCCCGATAGCCGCTCTGGGTTGGAAAAAAAAAA
>NZ_JARGEE010000302.1:0-11198 GCF_033794485.1 Streptomyces sp. MB09-02B | reverse complement strand
CAGGTCGGGGTGCTGGGCGAGCAGGCTCTGCAGCTTGGCGGAGGCCACGTCGCCCTTCCAGTCGGTGGGCAGCTCGAAGACCTTGATCTTCGGGAACTTGGTCTTCATGCACTCGGCGAACGCCTCGGAGCGGTCACGGCCGTTGATCGAGTCCAGCGCGCCCTGCAGTTCGGCGACCTTGCCCTTGCCACCCAGCTGCTCACCGAGGAACTCGCACGCCTTGGTGCCGTACGCCCGGTTGTCGGCACGCACCACCATGTAGACGTCACCCTTGTCGGGGCGGGTGTCGACGCTGACCACGGGGATCTTCTTCGACGCGAGGGTGTCGAGGGTGGAGGCGATGGCGCCGGTGTCCTGCGGGGCCATGACGACGGCCTTGGCGCCCGTGTTCTGGAACACCTGCACGTTGGCGACCAGCTTGGTGACGTCGTTCTGCGAGTTGCTCAGCGGCAGCGCGTTGATGTCCTCGGACTTGACGTCCTTCTTCAGGTACTCGGCGTACGAGTTCCAGAAGTCCGAGTCGGAACGGGGCAGGTCGATCCCGATGGCGGGCTTGTCACCGCCCGAGTCGGCGGACCCGGAGGAGCTGTCGCGGTTGCACGCGGTGACGAGGGTGAGGGCTGCGAGTGCGCAGGCCGCTGCGGCGGCGGAGCGGATGCGAGCGAGCTTCATGGCCGGGTTCTCCTTAGCCAGGACAGGGAGGCCGCCCTCCGGGACAGGCACGCGAGGGCTGCCGGAGGGAAGGGGGTAGAGGTCAACCGGTGAACGAGCAGCGGAGTTTGAAGGGCCACTACCTCACTGCGGGCGGTGGAGCGATTCCTCCGATGTATCTCGGACGTCGAGGACGTTACGACGGCATTGCCCGGGCTGACAAGAGGTTTCCCGCAGCAATTCGGCAGTCTGTCCGGGTGGCACGGTCGGTGCTCCGGCTGAGACGAAGTCGTACATGACGGATCTATGAGCTGCGCAAAGCCTGTAGTCGGCCAAATACATCCGAGGAATACGTTGTCAGGGCGCCGAACTGCCCCTAAAGTCGCGGTGCGCCATTCCTCCGATGAATGAGCGAACGCATGGAAAGGGAGCTACCCCAGTGAAACTGCTACGCGTCGGCGCCCCGGGAGAGGAGCGGCCGGCCGTCCGTACCGACGACGGCAAGCTGCTGGATCTGTCCTCGGTGGCCTCCGACATCGACGGCGCCTTCCTCGCCTCCGGGGGAATCGACAGGGTCCGCGCGGCGATCGAGGCCGGCACCCTTCCCGGGCTCGACCTGGACGGCGTGCGCGTCGGGGCCCCCGTCGCCCGCCCGGGCAAGGTCATCTGCGTCGGGTTGAACTACCGGGACCACGCCGCCGAGACCGGCGCCGCGATCCCGCCCCGCCCCGTGGTCTTCATGAAAGATCCGAGCACGGTCGTCGGCCCGTACGACGAGGTGCTGGTCCCGCGCGGTTCGGTGAAGACGGACTGGGAGGTCGAGCTGGGGGTCGTCATCGGACGGCGGGCCCGCTATCTGGAGGGCCCCGAGGAGGCCGCCGGGGTGATCGCCGGGTACGTGGTCAGCCATGACGTCTCCGAGCGCGAGTTCCAGCTGGAGTACTCCTCGCAGTGGGACCTCGGCAAGTCCTGCGAGACCTTCAACCCGATGGGACCGTGGCTGGTGACCGCCGACGAGGTCGGCGATCCGCAGGGCCTCGGGCTGCGGCTGAGCGTCAACGGCGTCAAGCGCCAGGACGGCCACACCCGCGACATGATCTTCCCGGTCCACGAGATCGTGGCATACCTCAGCCGGTACATGGTTCTGGAGCCGGGCGACGTGATCAACACCGGTACGCCCGCGGGCGTGGCCCTGGGCCTGCCCGGCACCCCCTATCTCCGCTCCGGTGACACCGTCGAGCTGGAGATCGACGGGCTCGGGAGCCAGCGTCAGACCTTCGGCCAAGCGTGAAAGGCACCTCCGTGACTGCAACCTCCGCCCGGATCACCGCGGTCGACACCTACGACGTCCGCTTCCCCACCTCGCGGGAGCTGGACGGCTCGGACGCGATGAACCCCGACCCCGACTACTCCGCCGCCTACCTGGTGCTGCGCACCGACGCCGGCGACGGCCTCGAAGGCCACGGCTTCACCTTCACCATCGGACGCGGCAACGACGTCCAGGTCGCCGCCATCGGCGCCCTGCGGCCCCACCTCGTCGGCCGCTCGGTCGAGGAGCTGTGCGCGGACCCCGGCTCCGTCAACCGCGACCTGATCGGCGACAGCCAGCTGCGCTGGCTCGGCCCCGAGAAGGGCGTGATGCACATGGCGATCGGCGCCGTCGTCAACGCCGTGTGGGACCTGGCGGCCAAGCGCGCCGGGCAGCCCCTGTGGCGGCTGCTGGCCCACGCCGACCCCGAGTGGCTGGTCTCCCAGGTCGACTTCCGTTACATCGCCGACGCCCTCACCCCCGAGGAAGCCCTCCGGCTGCTGCGCGAGGGCCGCGCCGGGCTCGCCGAGCGCGAGACGGTGCTGCTGGAGCGCGGCTACCCCGGCTACACCACCTCACCGGGCTGGCTCGGCTACTCCGACGACAAGCTCACCCGGCTCGCCAAGCAGGCCGTCGCCGACGGCTTCACCCAGATCAAGCTGAAGGTCGGCGCCGACCTCGACGACGACATACGGCGGATGCGCACCGCCCGCGCCGCCGTCGGCGACGGCATCCGCATCGCCATCGACGCCAACCAGCGCTGGAACGTCGACGAGGCGATCGAGTGGACCCGGGCCCTCGCCGCCTTCGACCCGTACTGGATCGAGGAACCCACAAGCCCCGACGACATCCTCGGCCACGCGACCGTCCGCCGGGCGGTGACGCCGGTGAAGGTCGCCACCGGCGAACACGTCCAGAACCGCATCGTCTTCAAGCAGCTCCTCCAGGCCGAAGCCATCGACGTCCTCCAGATCGACGCCGCCCGCGTCGGCGGCGTCAACGAGAACCTCGCCATCCTGCTGCTCGCCGCGAAGTTCGGGGTGCCCGTCTGCCCGCACGCCGGCGGGGTCGGCCTGTGCGAACTGGTCCAGCACCTGTCGATGTTCGACTACCTCGCCCTGTCCGGCACCACCGAGAACCGGGTCATCGAGTACGTCGACCACCTCCACGAGCACTTCACCGCACCCGTGGTGATGCGCGAGGGCCACTACGCCGCCCCGCTGACCCCGGGTTTCTCCGCCACCATGCATGCCGAGTCGCTCGCCGAATACCGTTACCCGGACGGCACGTTCTGGGCCGCCGACCTCGCTGGACAGGAGGAAGTCGCATGACCGGGCAGTCAGGTGAGTCGACCGGGCAGACAAGTGAGTCGACCGGGCAGACAGGTGAGTTGACGGGGCTCCGCGCCATCGTCACCGGTGGCGCGTCCGGGATCGGGCTGGCCACCGCCAGGCTGCTGACCGCACGGGGCGCCCGGGTCGCGGTGCTCGACCTCGACCCCTCGGGGGCCTCGGCCCCGCTGCTCGCCCTCGAGACCGATGTCACCGACGACACCTCCGTACGGGCCGCCGTCACGGAGGCCGCCCAGCGGCTCGGCGGCATCGACATCCTCGTCAACAACGCCGGCATCGGCGCCGTCGGGACCGTCGAGGACAACCCGGACGAGCAGTGGCACCGCGTCCTGGACGTCAACGTCCTCGGCATGGTCCGCACCACCCGGGCCGCCCTGCCCCATCTGCGGCGCTCGGCACACGCGGCGGTCGTCAACACCTGCTCGATCGGCGCCACCGCGGGCCTCCCGCAGCGCGCCCTGTACTGCGCCAGCAAGGGCGCCGTCCTCTCCCTGACCCTGGCCATGGCCGCCGACCACGTCCGCGAGGGCATCCGCGTCAACTGCGTCAACCCCGGCACCGCCGACACCCCCTGGGTCGGCCGACTCCTCGACGCCGCCGACGACCCCGACGCGGAGCGTGCCGCCCTCAACGCCCGTCAGCCCCTGGGACGCCTGGTCACCGCCGACGAGGTCGCCGCCGCCATCGTCTACCTGGCGAGCCCCGCCGCCGCGTCCGTCACCGGCACCTCCCTCGCCGTCGACGGCGGAATGCAGGGCCTGCGGCTGCGCCCGGCGGGCTCATGAGGACCACGACCCTCGGCCGCACCGAGGTCCGCGTCACCGAGCTGGCCTACGGCGCCGCGGGCATCGGCAACCTCTTCCGCCCGGTGTCCGACGAGGCGGCCACCGCCGCGGTCGACGCGGCCTGGGACGCCGGGATCCGCACCTTCGACACCGCACCCCACTACGGTCTCGGCCTCTCCGAACGCCGCCTCGGCGCCGCTCTCCGCGACCGTCCCCGGGACGCGTACACGGTCTCCACCAAGGTCGGCCGACTGCTGGTGGAGAACGAGACCGCCGAGGGCGACGACCTGGGAAACGGCTTCGCGGTCCCGGCGACCCACCGCCGCGTCTGGGACTTCAGCGCCGACGGCGTCCTGCGCTCCCTGGAGGCCAGCCTGCGGCGGCTCGGCCTCGACCGGATCGACGTGGTCCTCCTCCACGACCCCGACGACCACGTCGAGCAGGCCCTGCGCGAGGCGTACCCGGCGCTGGAACGGCTGCGGGACGAAGGCGTCGTGGGCGCCATCGGCGTCGGTATGAACCAGTGCGCCGCTCCCACCCGCTTCCTGCGCGAGACCGACATCGACGTGGTGCTGCTGGCCGGCCGCTACACCCTCCTCGAACAGGAGGGCCTGGAGGAACTGCTGCCCGAGGCCACCGCCCGGGGACGCAGCGTGCTGATCGGTGGCGCCTTCAACTCCGGCCTGCTGATCGACCCGAAGCCGGAGGCCACGTACGACTACGCCCCCGTGCCGCGGCCCGTGCTCGACCGCGCCCTGCGCCTGAGGGCCGTCACCGAACGCCACGGCGTGCCGCTGCGCGCGGCGGCCCTGGCGTTCCCCTCCGCCCACCCGGCGGTCGCGGCCGTACTGACGGGCGCCCGCTCGGCGGAGGAGGTGCGGGACACGGTCGACCTGCACAGCCGTCCGATCCCGGCCGCCCTCTGGGACGAGCTGCGCGCCGAGGGGCTGCTGAGCCCGAACACCCCCGTCCCGCAGCCGAAGGAGCCGTCGTGAGGGTCGCCCTGCACACCAAGGTCCGCGCCGACCGCGTCGAGGAGTACGAGGCGGCCCACCGCGAGGTCCCCGGGGAACTGACCGCCGCCATCCGCGCCGCCGGGGTGAGCGAGTGGACGATCTGGCGCAGCGGCACCGACCTCTTCCACCTGCTGGAGGTCGAGGACTACCCGGCGATGATCGCCGAACTGGAGAAACTGCCGGTCAACATCGCCTGGCAGGCCCGCATGGCCGACCTCCTCGACGTCGTCCACGACTACTCGGCCGAGGGCTCCGACGCCGGGCTGCCCGTGGTGTGGGAGCTGTGACCGGCACGGACGACACCGACGCCTGGACCATCGACGCCCACCACCACGTCTGGGACCTCTCCGCCCGTGACCAGGACTGGATCACGGGTCCCGAACTGGCCCCGCTGCGCCGCGACTTCACGCTCCGCGAGCTGGAGTCCGCCGCGCGTGCCGCCGCCGTCACCGCCACGGTCCTGGTCCAGACGATCACCGTGCCCGAGGAGACCCCCGAGTTCCTGGCCCTCGCCGCCGGCAGCGACCTGGTCGCCGGCGTCGTCGGCTGGACCGACCTCACCTCTCCGGCCGTCGCCGACGCCCTGGCCGAACTGCGCGAAGGCCCCGGCGGGGAGTACCTGGTGGGGATCCGCCACCAGGTACAGGGCGAGGCCGACCCCCGCTGGCTGACCCGCCCGGACGTGCTGCGCGGCCTCGCAGCGGTCGCCGACGCGGGACTCGTCCACGACCTCGTGGTCCAGCCCCACCAGCTCCCGGCGGCCGTGGAGGCGGCCGCCCGCCTCCCCGCACTCACCTTCGTGCTCGACCACTTGGGCAAGCCGCCCATCGCCTCCGGTGAACTGGAGCCGTGGGCGGGGGAGATCCGCCGGCTGGCGGCCCTGCCGAACACCGTGTGCAAGCTCTCCGGCCTGGTCACGGAGGCCGACTGGCACTCCTGGCAGGTCGCGGACCTCGTCCCGTACGCCGACACCGTGCTGGACGCCTTCGGTCCCGAGCGGCTGATGTACGGCTCCGACTGGCCGGTCTGCCGACTCGCCTCCGACTACGCCGAAGTCCTGGACGTGGCGCACACGTTGATGTCCGGACTCGGCGAGGGCGAACACCGGGAGGTCTTCGCGGGCACCGCCGTCCGCGTCTACGGCCTGGGGATCTGAGGCTGAGGCAGGTACGACCCCGGCCCGGTGTCCGACCCCGCCAGGGCCGCCAACTCCTCCGGTGTGCGCGGACCGGCCTCCTCTTCGGCCAACAGCCCCTGCCCACGCAGGAGTCGGGCGACCGCGACCCCCCAGGGGAGCCGAAGTCCCGCCTGCTGGAGGAGGTCCGTGCGGGCGAGCATCTCGGCCACCGGGCCCGTGCGCGCGCCGGACGGGGTGAGCAGCGCCGCGTCGTCGGCCCAGCGCAGCGCGAGGTCGACGTCATGGGTGGCCATCACGACGGTGGTGCCGGACCGGCGCAGCTCGTCCAGTGTGGCGAGGAGCCGTTCCTGTCCGTCCGGGTCGAGTCCGGCGGTCGGCTCGTCGAGGATCAGGACCCGGGGCCGCATCGCGACCGCCCCGGCGATGGCGGTCCGCTTGCGCTGGCCGTAGGAGAGCAGATGGGTCGGCCGGTCGGCGAGGGCGGCGATACCGAGCGCGCCGAGCGCTTCGTCCACCCGGGCCCGCACCTGCGTGTCGGCCAGTCCGAGGTTCAGTGGTCCGAACGACACGTCCTGCGCGACGGACGCCGCGAAGAGCTGGTCGTCCGGGTCCTGGACGACCAGCTGGACCGTCGTCCGCAGCCGGGTGAGACCCTTGCGGTCGTATGTCACCGGCCGCCCCTCGACCGTCAACTCGCCCGTCCGGGGCCGCAGTCCGCCGCTGAGCAGCCGCATCAGCGTGGTCTTGCCGCTGCCGTTGCGGCCCAGCAGGGCGAGCGCGCGCCCCTCGCGCACCTCGAAGTCGAGGTCGCTGAGCACGGCCGGTCCGTCCTCGTACGCGAACGACGCGCCCCGCAGGGCGACGAGCACGGGCTCGCTCATGTCAGCGGCCTTTCCAGAACGAGGGTGAGGGCGGCCACGGCCGCGAGGAGCGCGACACTGGCCGTGACGAAGCGCGTGGAGACCCGGGCCTCGGGCACCAGGACGCGCAGGGTGCCGTCGTACCCGCGTCCGGCGAGCCCCGTCTGCAGCCGTGCCGCCCGGTCGAAGGCCCGTACGAACGCGGTGGCGCCGAGGCCGGCGAGGGAACGCCAGGCGGCGGCCCGGGTGGTGTGCCCCAGCCGGGCCGCCTGCGCCTCCCGGATCCGGCGCACGGAGTCCAGGAGGAGGAAGCTCATCCGGTACGTCACCAGCGCCACGTCCACGACCGGCGCGGGCACCCCGGCCCGGACCAGCCGGGGCAGCAGGTCCGACATCGGGGTGGTGAAGGCGAACAGGAGGACGCCGAGGGAGGCGGCCGAGGTACGCAGCAACAGCTCCCCGGCCCGGACCGCCCCGCCGTCCGCCGGGGCGACGAACCCGGTTGGCCCGCCCACCTGCACGAGCAGCGGCAGCGCGCCGGTCACGCAGAAGCCCAGCGGCACCCGGTAGGCCCGCCACAGCCGACGCCCGGGCACGCCCGCGGGGCCCAGCAGCACCACGAGCGCGGTCAGCAGGACCAGGGCCGCGCCCGGCCAGGGCGGCAGGGAGATCGCGAGCACGGTGAGGCCGAGCCCGAGCACGGCCTTGTCCACGGGATGGCGGCGGCGCCAGCGACTGCTGTGCGCCGCCGCGTCGATCGGCAGCACCCGGGTCAGCCCCGCCCGACGGGGGGCGTCCCGGAGCCACAGGGCGAGGCTTGGTCGTCGGTCGGGTCGGTCGGGTCGGTCGGGTCGGACGCGCCGGACGCTCCCTTCGACGCCGCCGCGGCTGCCGGGACACTCGCCGGCGGGGCGGACGCGCTCGCCGTGGGGGCCGCGAGCGTCGTGTCCACCGGCGTCGCCGGCTCCGTGCCGGTCACCCCGGCCGCGTCGATCCGGGCCCGGGCCCGGGCCTCGCCCTGGCGTCGGCCCCGGCGGATGCCGAAGTAGTAGGCGAGGACTCCCGCGCCGAGGGCGGCCTGGAGGGAGAAGAGCGCCGACTCGATCTCACCGGACGGCGGCTCGTACAGCGGGGAGAACCACGGCTCGTAGTCCGGCTCGATCTCTGTGATCGCCGTCTCCGCCTCGCCGTCGGCGCCCGCGAACGGCTCCTCCTTGTGGTCACCGAGGCCGAGGGCCAGCGGCAGGACGGCGAGCGCCACCACCACGAGCAGCAGCAGTGCGTTGATCTTCGTGTTCCGGTTCATCGGGCCACCGCCTCGGTCTCGGTCTCCGTCTCGGCCCCGGTGCGGCCCTGCCGGCCGGTCAGGAGCACGCCGAGCCGGGTGAGTTCGCCCTTGCTCGACTGCACCAGCAGACGCATCACCAGCACGGTGAGCAGACCCTCGCTGACCGCGAGCGGGATCTGGGTGACGGCGAAGATGGAGCCGAACTTGCCGAGCGCGCCCAGGAAGCTGCTGCTCGGGTCGGGGAAGGCGAGCGCCAACTGCACACTGGTGACGCAGTAGGTGACCAGGTCGGCGACGAACGCGCCGAAGAACACGGTGACCATCAGCGGCACGTCGAACCGCCGCAGCAGCCGGTAGATGCCGTACCCCGCCCAGGGGCCGGCGATCGCCATCGAGAAGACGTTGGCGCCGAGCGTGGTCAGACCGCCGTGTGCGAGCAGCAGGGCCTGGAAGAGCAGGGTGATGGTGCCGAGGACCGCCATGATCGGCGGCCGGAACAGGATGGCGCCGAGACCGGTGCCGGTGGGGTGGGAACAACTCCCGGTCACCGACGGCAGCTTCAGCGCGGACAGGACGAAGGTGAAGGCACCCGAGGCACCGAGCAACAGTGTGCTCTCCGGATGCTCCCTGACCTCACGGGTGAGTGCTCGTACTCCGTGGACGACGAACGGCGCGGACGCGACGCCCCAGGCGATCGCGTGCGCGGGAGGAAGGAAACCCTCGGCTATGTGCATGGCTCAGCAGACCCTCTCCAGCACCTCGTGGATGGTTGACGCGCCTTGGCCGGTCTCCTGGCTTACGGGTGACACCGCCCGTGCTCCGCCTTCCCGGGTCCGAAGACCCAGTGGCTGTCCGTGAGGACCGGAGCCGGACTTCCCGATTCACAGTGGCGAGGGCCGCACCGGCATCACACCGGATTTCCCGTTCACCAAGGCGTGGTGACAGTAATGCCCGGATAAGGATGCTGACAAGCGGAGTCGAGGGGCGCGCGGGCGCCGTGCGACAGCTCACACTCGGGCGCACACTCCGGCGCACGCCCCACGAGCCGCACGCACCATGGCTCCTGGTACCGACACGGCCCATCGCCGTCGTCAGCCTGGTGATCATGGTGGGGATCCGGAAGGTGTTCCGTGCGAGGCGCTCGGGCGGGCCTGTCCGTGGCGGTCGCCCTCATCATCGGCACGGTCGTACTCCTCGGCCTCGGCTACTGCCGAGAAGGCGCATCCGAACGGCACATTCTGGGACCGGGCCGCCGGGCTGGACCTCACCACCGTCGGCTACGTCGTCGTCGGCCTGAAGTGGTCGGCGGACTGACGATCACCCCCCCCACCACGAAAACACCCCTAGCGAGCGTGCAGCCCGTCCGCGAGGCGGCCGTGGCTGTGCCGCCACCCGGCCGGGACGCGCCGGGCGCCCACCAGATGGGGGTGACCGAAGGGGAGGTCGGCGTGCACGTGGGACGTCGACCGCACCGGCCACAGCCGTACGGCCAGCAGCGCCGCGCCCAGCGCGAGCGAACCCAGGGCGAGCACCGCCCAGTTCAGCCCGGCCGCCGCCCCCAGCCAGCCGGCCAGGGGATACGTCAGCAGCCAGCAGGCGTGCGAGAGGGAGAACTGCGCGGCGAACGCGGCCGTACGCTCCCCGGGCGTCACCGAGCGCCGGACGAGCCGCCCGGTGGGAGTGAGCACCGCCGAGCACGCGGCACCGAACGCGGCCCAGAGCACCAACAGCGCGGGCAGCCGCCAACTCCCGCCCTGCGCGCCCGTGACGGCCCCGAGTCCGGCGAAGACGACGGCCAGCGACAGCGCGCCCGGCAGCATCACGGCCCGGTCGGGCACCTTGGCCAGCACCCGGGGCAGCACCAGCGCCACGGCCATCGACCCCGCCCCGTACGCCCCGAGTGCCAGCGGTAGGGCGCCCGCCGACAGGCCCAGCACGTCGCGGACGTAGACGACGGAGTTCACCGTCACCATCGCCCCGGCCGCCGCGACCGCGAGGTTCAGGGCGAGCAGGGCCCGCAGCTCGGGCACGCCCAGGAGGAGGCGCGTACCGGCGGTCGCCCTGGCGTACGCGCCGCCGGCGGGCGGCGCGGTGACGGCGGCCCGCTCGGGCAGCACGGTCGAGACGACCAGCGCGGCCGAGGCCAGGAAACCGAGGACCGTGCCGGTGAACAGCCCGTCGTAGGTCGTCACGGACAACAGCGCGGCCGCGAGGGCGGGGGAGAAGAGGCTCTCCAGGTCGTACGCGAGCCGGGACATCGACAGGGCCCGTGTGTAGTCGCGTTCCTCGGGCAGCACATCGGGGATGACGGCCTGGAACGTGGGCGTGAACACGGCCGACGCGGACTGCAGCAGGAACACCAGGACGTACACCTGCCAGACCTCACCGACGAACGGCAGCGACACGGCGATCCCCGCGCGCACCAGGTCCGCCGTCACCATGAGGGCCCGGCGCGGCAGCCGGTCGGCGACCGCGCCGACGACCGGGGCGATCACCACGTACGCCACCATCTTGATCGCGAGAGCCGTCCCGAGGACGGCCCCGGCGTCGGCGCCCGCGAGGTCGTACGCCAACAGCCCGAGCGCGACGGTCGCCAGCCCGGTACCCACCAGGGCCACGACCTGGGCGACGAAGAGCCGCCGAAAGGCACGCTGACGCAGGACTGCAAACATAATCAGATGATAGCCATCATGTGCGCACCTGCGCACATGATGGCGGAGAGTGTGCCCCCGAAGGGGCGCGGGGAACTGCGCGACCGGCCCCCACGGACCCGCGGGCGAAAGACGGCCCCCACGGCCC
>NZ_JARGEE010000301.1:0-11262 GCF_033794485.1 Streptomyces sp. MB09-02B | reverse complement strand
GTGCGCTGGGTGGGGGTGTAGGCGGCGGGAGGGGGTGTCGTCAGCTCGGGTGTCGTCGACTGCTGGGTCCTCGTCATTGCGTTCTCCATCGCACTAGTGCATAATCTGCTTTGTGCTAGGAGAATACCGGATCACTGGACGGCGCGCAGCCGAGATTGCGGCGAGCGTCGAGGAGGCGGTGGGCTCGGGCGAGCTGGAGCCGGGTCAACTGCTGCCTCCCATGCGGGAGTTGGCGGAGCGGCTGGGGGTGAACCCGAACACCGTCGCGGCTGCCTACCGCACCCTGCGCGAGCGGGGGGTCATCGAGACGGCGGGACGCCGGGGCAGTCGTGTGCGGTCCCGGCCGGCGACGACGGGGCGGGAGTACATCCGGGTGGAGGTGCCCGAGGGGGTGCGGGACCTCGCCGACGGCAATCCCGACCCGGCGTTGCTTCCCCGCCTGGCGGAGGCGTTCGCTGCCGCCGCCGAGCAGGGCGACCGTGAACCGGTCCTCTACGGATCGGGGGCCGTGGAGCCCGAGTTGGCCCGGATCGCGCGGGCCGACCTGGACGCCGACGGAGTGCCGGACGGGCCGGTCACCGTCACCTCGGGGTCGCTCGACGCCATCGAGCGGGTGCTGGCCGTCCACCTCAAGCCGGGGGACGCCGTCGCGGTCGAGGACCCCGGGTGGGGGAGCGTGCTCGACCTGGTCCCGGCGCTCGGGCTGCGGGTCGTCCCGGTCGGCGTCGACGACGAGGGGCCGCTCCCCGACGACGTACGCGAGGCGCTGGAGGGCGGGGCGCGAGCCCTGATCGTCACCGACCGGGCGCAGAACCCGACCGGCGCGGCCGTGAGCGCCGCCCGCGCGCGGGCCCTGCGGTCCGTGCTGCGGGAGCATCCGGAGACCCTGCTCATCGAGGACGACCACGGCTACCGGATCGTCGACCAGCCCCTGCATCCGCTCGCCGGGGGTACCCGCAGTTGGGCTTTCGTGCGGTCGGTCGCCAAGGCGTACGGCCCCGACCTGCGGCTCGCGGTACTCACGGGTGACGCGGCCACCGTCGACCGGGTGCGGGGACGGCAGCGGCTGGGGCCCGGGTGGGTGAGCCGGCTGGTGCAGCGGGCCGTCGTCCGGCTGTGGTCCGGCGGTGCGGTGGACGCCATGAGCGTCTCGGCGGCGTACGGGCGGCGGCGGGACGCGTTGATCGGCGCCCTCGCGCGGCGCGGGGTCGAGGCGCACGGGGTCAGCGGGATGAACGTGTGGATCCGGGTGCCGGACGAGACCGGCGCGGTCGCCCGACTGCTGCACGCCGGCTGGGCCGTCGCGCCCGGGGCGCGCTTCCGGATGAGCGCCCCGCAGGGCATCCGGATCACCGTCTCCACCCTCACCGAGGAGGAGATCGGGAAGGTGGCGGACGCGGTGGCCTCGGCGATCGGGACGGGAGCGGGAGCTGGGGCAGGGGTGGGATACGTGTGACGCCACGGCAGCAGGGATGCGCGCGTGACGGGTCAGTCGGGACGTGAGCCCGACGTGTCAGCCTGCCGTCCGGCGCCCCCTCGGATCAGGTGCGCGGCCTCGCCTGCGTCAGGGCCGCGCCGGCCAGGACGATCGCCGCGCCGACCGGGGTCGACCAGGTCAGCGACTCGCCGAGGAGCGCTACGCCGGCCGCCGTGGCGATGACCGGGATGAAGTAGGTGACCATCTGGGCCGTCGTCGGGCCGACCTCGGAGACGAGGCCGTACTGGACGAGCATCGCGACCCCTGTGCCGAGGGTGCCCAGCGCGACGACCGCCAGCAGGGGCAGCACCGGGAAGCTGCTGGGCACAGTCGTGAACAGCGGGGTGACGAAGGCCAGTTGGGAGGTGGCCAGCAGCAGTTGGGCGCCGGTGAGGGACAGGTGCGACGCGGGGGTGCCGGCCAGGGTGCGGCGGACGTAGATCCAGCCGACGGGATAGCTGAGAGAGGCCAGCAGCGCCATCGCGGTGCCGGTGGCGTCCAGGCCGCGGAAGCCCTGCCAGGCGCCGAGCACGGTGAGGACGCCGAGGAAGCCGAGGCCGAGACCGGCGACCCGCACCCGGGTGGGGCGGTCCTCGGAGAGTGCGACCAGGGAGAGGGCCATGCCCCACAGGGGCGAGGTCGCGTTGCAGATGCCCGCCAGCGTGGACGGGACGGTCAGCTCGGCGTAGGCGAACAGGGAGAACGGCAGGGCGTTGAGGAAGAAGGCGGCCACGGTGAGGTGACCCCAGGTGCGGGCGCCGCGCGGCAGCCGCTCCCGCCGCACCGCCATCGCCGCCGCCAGGACCAGCGTGCCGAACAGCAGCCGTCCGAAGGTGACCTGGAAGGGCGCGTACGCCTGTGTGCCCACCTTGATCAGGAGGAAGCTGAAACCCCAGACCAGGGAGAGGAAGGCGAAGCGCAGCCGCCAGTCGACGGCGGCGCGCGAGCGGTCGGGGACACGGCCGGGGGCTCGGGTGGGCGTGGCGGTGGTCATGCGCACCACGATGGCGGCCGTTGATCTCGTAGCACAAGCGAGAATTGGTGAGTCGATTCTCGTAGCATCACTTACATGTTGAACCTGGAGCGCCTGCGTACCCTGGACGCCCTCGCCCGGCACGGCTCGGTCAGCGGGGCGGCCGACGGGCTGCATGTGACGACCTCGGCCGTCTCGCAGCAGATGGCCAAGCTGGAACGCGAGGTGGGGCAGCGGCTCCTCGCCAAGAACGGGCGGGGTGTGCGCCTCACCGACGCGGGGCGGCTGCTCGCCGAGCATGCCGCGCGCATCCTGTCGCAGGTCGAGCTGGCGCAGTCGGCGCTGGAGGAACAGCGGGGGCAGGTGGTCGGCGAACTGCGGCTGGCCGCGTTCCCGACGGCCGTCCGGGGGTTGTTTCCCGCCGTGTTCCGCACGCTGCGCGAGGACCATCCCGCGCTGCGCGTGCGGTCGCGGGAACTGGAACCCGAACTGGCCGTCAACGCGGTGATCCGGGGAGACGTCGACCTGGCCGTCGTCCTCGACTGGTACAACAAGCCGCTGCCCGTGCCCGAGGGACTGGCCAGGGCCGCGATCCTCGACGACCCGGTGGAGGTGGCCCTGCACGGGGACCATCCGCTCGTCGGCCGGGACGAGATCGACCTGCGGGAGCTGGCTGAGGAGCCGTGGGTCGCCTGGCCCGAGGGCGAGTTCTGCCACGAATGGCTGCTCTACACGCTGCGGGCCAACGGCATCGAGCCCCACATCGCCCACCGCGCAGGCGAACACCACACCCAACTCGCCCTGGTGGCAGCGGGGTTGGGTGTCTGTATCGCCCCCCGGCTCGGCCGGGACCCGATGCCGGCCGGAGTACGGACCGTGCCGGTGCGCCACCGGGTGCACCGCAGCGTCTACGCGGTGTGGCGATCGGACGCCGACCGGCGTCCGTCCATCAGGGCCGCGGTGGAGGCGCTGCGGACCGCGGGGGGCGCGTGCGGGGGGCGCTGAGCTGCGGGGCGCGTCCGCTCGCGGAGGGCTCCGCTCACGCGGAGCCGGTCACGGCGAGCCCAGTTTGCGGAAGTCCCAGGACGCGACGGCATCCGGGGTCAGGCGCAGCCAGGCGTGCCTGCCGTCGTGCGGCATCTCGTCGATGCCGAAGTTCTTGCGGGCGAACATCCGCTCCACGTCCACGAGTTCGGGCACCGGTCCGCCCGTGCGCGGCGCCTCGCCGACGCGTTCGACGGTGCCGGACAGTTCGACGCCGCGCAGTTCGCCGTACTCCTCGCCCGCGTCGACCACGACGGCCACGCGCGGGTCACGGCGCAGCGCGGACCAGCGTTTGCTGCGGGTGATCGAGTAGAGCCAGAGAGAGGTGCCGTCCCAGACGAACCAGAGCGGGCTGACGTGCGGGGCGCCGTCCGGCGCGACCGTCGCCACCCGGCAGGTCCGCTGTGTGTCCAGGAACTCGTCCAGTTCGGCGGGTTCCATCATGATCTTCCGGCCCCGGCGCTGGGTGACGGCCATGGAATCCCCTTTTCTGACGTGGCGTCAGAAAAGCATCGGGCGTCTTCCGTCCCCGCGCAAGGGGCGTTACGCTCCACCGCCCGATCGCCGGCGACAGGGGGAGCGTCATGCCCGCGTACCCGAGTGAGTCGAAGCGGCAGCGGGAGCTGGGCGGGCTCCTCGATCCCGCCACCACCGTCCTGCTCACCGTCGAGTGCCAGCAGGGCGTCGTCGGACCCGACGGCGCCCTGCCCGAACTCGCCCGGGAGGCCCGGTCGTCGGGAGCGCTCGACCGGGTCGCCCGGCTGGTCACCGCGGCCCACGGATGCGGGGCGCAGGTCCTGCACGCCGTCGCCGAGCGGCGGCCCGACGGCCGGGGCGCCAACCGCAACGCCCGGTTGTTCCGCGCGGCCGAGCGGCTGCCCGTACGGCAGTTGACGGGGACCGCGGCCGTACGGGTCGCGCCGCCCATCGAGGTCGCCGAGGAGGACCTGATCGTACGGCGGCTGCACGGCCTGTCCCCGCTGGCGGGCACCGACGTCGACGCGCTGCTGCGGAACCTGGGCTGCCGCACCCTCGTCGTCGCCGGTGTGTCGGCCAACGTGGCCGTGCCGAACGCGGTGTTCGACGCGGTCAACCTCGGCTACACGGTCGTCGTGCCCGGCGACGCCATCGCGGGGGTGCCTGCCGACTACACCCCCGCGATGATCCGCCACACCCTCGCGCTGGTCGCCACGGTCGCGACCACGGACGAGGTGGTGGCGTGCTTCGCGCGGCCCGTGGGCCGCGCGTCCGGCGAACGCTAGGCCAGCGTGATCGAGTCACCGGACACGGTGACCTCCTTGGCCGGCAGCGCCTTCGTCGCCGGTCCGCTCTTCACGCTGCCGTCCGCGATCGAGAAGTTGCTGTTGTGGCAGGGGCAGTTGATCACGCCGTCGGCGATCGACTTCACCGCACACCCCTGATGGGTGCACGCGGAGGAGAACGCCTTGAACGTGCCCGCCTCGGGCTGGGTGACGACGACGCCCTCGCTCTCGAAGATCTTGCCGCCGCCCTCGGGGATGTCCGAGGTCTTCGCGATCTCCTTACCGCCCGCGCTGTCGCCGCCCGTGCTGCCGCCGGTCGTGTCGCCGCCGGTGTCACCGTTCGCGTCGCCGCCGGCGCCGGCCCCGGACGAGACGGAGGTCGACGAGTCGTCGTCCGATCCGCACGCGGTCAGCGCGACGGTGAGCCCCGCCACGCCGGCGGCCGCCATGACGGTGCGACGGCCCGGGATCGAAGCGGGTTTGGTCGTTTCGCTGGTCATTGCTGACGGTTCCTTCCGAGATGGCTTCGCACTGTCGCCCATGCATACGGTGGACGTGTGCTTGAACGTTCAGACAGGGAGCACATCCTGGCCTGTCCGGGATCACGACGGCGTCAAAAGCAGCTGTCTGGAAGCTGTCGGTCTGCCGTGCCACCGGACGGGCCGACTCAGGGGACCGTCGGCACGCCGGTAGCCTGGGCCGATGCTCAAGGAAGTCAGCGCGACCCGGTACATCGCGCCGTTGCGGGAAGGCGGCTCGTTGCCCGGTCTCGTCGAGGGCGACGACCGGGGGACGTACGTCCTCAAGTTCACCGGCGCGGGGCAGGGGCGCAAGACGCTCGTCGCGGAGGTGGTCTGCGGGGAGCTGGCGCGGCGGCTCGGACTGCGCGTGCCCGGCCTCGTCACCCTCGACCTCGATCCCGTCCTGGGCCTCGGTGAACCCGACGAGCGGGTGCAGGAACTGATCAAGTCCAGCGGCGGTACCAACCTGGGCATGGACTTCCTGACCCGGGCGATCGGCTTCGATCCGCTGGCCTTCGAGGTGAGCCCCGAGGAAGCCGGGCGGATCGTCTGGTTCGACGCGCTGATCAACAACGTCGACCGTTCCTGGCGCAACCCCAACCTGCTGATGTGGCACGGCGAGCTGTGGCTCATCGACCACGGCGCCACCATGATCTGGCACCACCACTGGCCCGGCGCCCGCGCCTCCGCCGCCAAGCCGTACGCCGCGGCCGACCACGCCCTGGCCCGTTTCGGCCCCGATGTCGCGGCGGCCGCCGCCGAGCTCGCGCCCCTGGTCACCGAGGAGCTGCTCGCCGAGGTGACCGCCGAGATCCCCGACGTCTGGCTCGCCGACGAGCCCGGCTTCGAGACACCGGACGCGCTGCGGCGGGCGTACGCGGAACCGCTGCTCGCCCGCGCCGCCGACGTGCACGAACGCATCGGGGGGATCAAGTGAACGACCGCTTCCTGGGGACCGGCGCGACCGGGCAGGGCGTCTACGAGTACGCGCTGCTGCGGATCGTGCCCCGGATCGAGCGAGGTGAGTGCTTCAACGCGGGCGTCCTCGTGTACAGCCGTTCCCGGGCCCTGGTCGCGGCCCGTACGCACCTCGACGAGAGCAAGCTGCTCGCCCTCGACCCCGGGGTGGACGTGGCGGGCGTACGCGCCGCGCTGCGCGCCGTGGAGGGCGTGTGCGCCGGGGGAGAGGCGGCCGGGCAAGCCGCCGGCGACGACGCCGGACGGCGGTTCCGGTGGCTTGTCGCGCCCCGGTCCACGGTGGTCCAGGCGGGGCCCGTGCACACTGGGCTCACCACGGATCCGGCGGCGGAGGCCGAGCGGCTGCTCGCCCTCCTGGTGAAGTGACCGGCCAAGGTAAGGGATCACACCTGGTGGAGCGTTGACACCGGGTGCCAGGACTTCTAGCGTCACGTGTGCTGAAGGTACTAAGCGGTCGCTCACCACATGGGGGCGCCGCAGGAGCCGCATCCCAAGGGCGAGGAGAACCAGCAATGTCCACCACTGAGCAGCGTGTCGCCGTGGTCACGGGTGGCGCGCGCGGCATCGGCGCCGCGACCGCCGTACGACTGGCCGCGGAGGGGCGGGCCGTCGCGGTGATCGACCTCGACGAGGCCGCGTGCAAGGACACCGTGGAGAAGATCACCGCCGCGGGCGGCAGGGCGCTCGCGGTCGGCTGCGACGTCTCCGACGAGGCCCAGGTCGAGGCCGCCGTCACCCGGATCGCCGAGGAGCTGGGCGCTCCGACGATCCTGGTGAACAACGCGGGCGTGCTCCGCGACAACCTGCTGTTCAAGATGAGCGCGTCCGACTGGGACACGGTCATGAACGTGCACCTGCGTGGCGCCTTCCTGATGGCCAAGGCGGTACAGAAGTACATGGTCGAGGCCAAGTTCGGCCGGATCGTGAACCTGTCCTCGTCGTCCGCGCTCGGCAACCGGGGCCAGGTCAACTACTCCGCCGCCAAGGCCGGTCTGCAGGGCTTCACCAAGACCCTGGCCATCGAGCTCGGCAAGTTCGGCGTCACCGCCAACGCGGTCGCCCCCGGCTTCATCGTCACCGACATGACCGCCGCCACGGCCGCCCGCGTCGGCATGGGCTTCGAGGACTTCCAGGCCGCCGCGGCCACCCAGATCCCCGTGCAGCGTGTGGGCCGCCCGGAGGACATCGCCGGAGCCATCGCCTACTTCACGGGCGAGGACGCCGGATTCGTCTCCGGCCAGGTGCTGTACGTCGCCGGCGGACCGCTCAACTAAGGGACCCAGAACATGACTTCGGTGGAACTCCCCGAGCTTTCGGGCAAGGTCGCGCTCATCACCGGCGCCAGCCGCGGCATCGGCTACGGCATCGCCGAGGCCCTCGTCGCCCGTGGCGACCGGGTCTGCATCACCGGCCGCAACGAGGACGCGCTCAAGGAGGCCGTCGAGCAGCTCGGCGCCGACCGCGTCATCGGCGTCGCCGGCAAGGCCCACGACGAGGCCCACCAGGCCCTCGCCGTCGAGCGCACGATGGAGGCCTTCGGCCGCGTCGACTTCCTGGTCAACAACGCCGGTACGAACCCCGTGTTCGGTCCGATCGCCGACCTCGACCTGAACGTGGCCCGCAAGGTGTTCGAGACGAATGTCGTCTCCGCGCTCGGCTTCGCCCAGAGGACCTGGCACGCCTGGCAGAAGGACAACGGCGGCGCCATCGTCAACATCGCCTCCGTCGCCGGTGTCTCCGCGTCGCCGTTCATCGGCGCGTACGGCATCAGCAAGGCCGCCATGATCAACCTGACCGTCCAGCTGGCGCACGAGTACGCGCCCAAGGTGCGGGCCAACGCGATCGCGCCCGCCGTGGTGAAGACCAAGTTCGCCCAGGCCCTCTACGAGGGCCGGGAGGCCGAGGCGGCCGCGTCCTACCCGCTCGGGCGGCTCGGCGTGCCCTCCGACATCGGGGGCGCCGCCGCGTTCCTCACTTCCGAGCAGTCCGACTGGATCACCGGACAGACCCTCGTGGTCGACGGCGGCATCTTCCTCAACGCCGGGGTGGGCTGACAGAGTGAGGCGGGCGCCGGTGCGCGATTCACCGAACATCTCCGGCGCCCGTCCGCACCCCTCACGGGGCCTCGACAACGCCGTCACACGCGGACCGGCCAAGGGCACCGCCGACCGAGCGGGATCGGCTCGGGGGGCCTGCGGTATCGTTCGGCCACTCTTGGTACGGCATTTCGAGGAGCATGCACGTGTTCAACCGGAACCGATACTTGCCGCCACTCGCGGTGATCGCGTCCATATCCATGGTGACCGGGTGTGGCGTGTTCTCCTCGGACGCCTCCGACGACGCGGATCCCATCATCGTGGGGACCACCAGTACGCCGAGCACCCTGGACCCGGCCGCGGCCTGGGACAGCTCCTGGGAGCTGATGCGCAACGTCTTCCAGCCCCTGCTCGGCTACTCGCCCGGCGGGTCCGAGCCCGAGCCGGACGCCGCCGAGAGCTGCGAGTTCACGGACAGCTCCAGCACGGTGTACAGCTGCACCCTGCGTGAGGGCCTGAAGTTCTCCAACGGGCACACGCTGGACGCCAAGGCCGTCAAGTACTCGTTCGACCGGATCAAGAAGATCAACGTCAACGGTGGCCCCGCCGGTCTGCTGACCACCCTCTCCCGGGTGCAGACGAAGGGGGACCGCGAGGTCGTCTTCCACCTCAGCCAGCCCGACGCGACCTTCCCCCTGGTGCTCACCACGCCCGCGATGTCGATCGTGGACCCGGCGGAGTACCCTGCGGACAAGCTCCGCGAGGGCGGGGACATCGCCGGCTCCGGGCCCTACAACCTCGCCTCATACGACGACGGCAAGACGGCCGAGCTGGTCCGCAACGACAACTACGAGGGCATCGCGGACCTCAAGAACTCCGCCATCACCATCCAGTACTTCCAGCAGTCCGACGAGATGGTCAGCGCCCTCAAGAACAAGGACATCTCGGTCATCTACCGAGGTCTCGGCGCCTCGGACATCGTGGACATCCAGGCCAACCACGACGAGGAGGGGCTCCAGATCGTGGAGAACCCCACCACCGAGATCAGCTACCTGGTGTTCAACCCCAAGGACCCCTGGGCGAAGAACCCCGCGGTCCGCAAGGCGGTCGCCCAGGTCCTCGACCGGCCCGCGCTCGCCCACAACATCTACAAGGACACCGTCGAGCCGCTGTACTCCATGATCCCCCGGGGTCTGGTCGGCCACACGACGGGCTTCTTCGACGACTACGGCAACCCCAGCGCGACCAAGGCGAAGTCCATCCTCACCGAGGCGGGCATCACCGAAACGGTTCCTCTCCAGCTCTGGTACACCACCGACCGGTACGGCTCCCAGACCAAGCCGGCCTTCGAGGAGCTGAAGCGGCAGCTGGAGGCGTCCGGACTGTTCGAGGTCACGCTGAAGAGCCGCCCCTGGAAGGACTACTCCAAGGGCTACCAGAACGGCGAGTACCCGGTCTTCGGGCGCGGCTGGAACCCCGACTTCAACGACGCCGACAACTTCATCGCCCCGTTCGTGGGTGAGCAGAACGCGCTCGGCACGCCGTACGACGCCCCCGAGATCACCAACAAGCTCCTGCCGGAGTCGCGCGCCGAGAGCGACCGCGGTGCCGTGGCCGAGGAGTTCGAGGAGGCCCAGCAGATCCTCGTGGACGACGCCAGGCTGATCCCGCTGTGGCAGGGCAAGGCGTACACGGCCGCGAACGAGGAGATCGCCGGCCTCGAGAACGTCATCGACCCCGCGACGATGATGATCATGTGGCAGCTGTCCTGGAAGACCAGCTGGTGATTCCGGGTGCCGGGGCGCGTTGTCAGTGGGCGCCTGTAGGTTCTGTGCTCTGACGGCGGCCGCGCTTCGCGCGGCTGCCCATGGCCGCGTGTTCCGTGGCCGTGAAGTGAGCGCACACCGGAGGAAGTTGACGTGACCGACATCGCGATGCTGCCCGAGTCCTGGCGCGGGGTCCTGGGGGACGAGCTGCAGCAGCCCTACTTCAAGGAACTCACCGAGTTCGTCGAGGAGGAGCGTGCCAAGGGTCCCGTCTACCCTCCCCGTGAGCAGGTCTTCGCCGCGCTCGACGCCACCCCGTACGAGAGCGTGAAGGTGCTGGTCCTCGGCCAGGACCCGTACCACGGCGAGGGCCAGGGCCACGGGCTGTGCTTCTCCGTGCGGCCCGGGGTGAAGACCCCGCCCTCGCTGCGGAACATCTACAAGGAGATGCAGGCCGAGCTGGGCACCCCGATCCCGGACAACGGCTACCTCATGCCGTGGGCCCAGCAGGGCGTGCTGCTGCTCAACGCGGTCCTCACCGTCCGGGCCGGCGAGGCCAACTCGCACAAGGGCAAGGGCTGGGAGAAGTTCACCGACGCCGTGATCCGCGCGGTGGCCGACCGGCCCGACCCGGCGGTCTTCGTGCTGTGGGGCAACTACGCGCAGAAGAAGCTCCCGCTGATCGACGAGGAGCGCCACGCCGTGGTGAAGGGCGCGCACCCCTCGCCGTTGTCGGCCAAGAAGTTCTTCGGCTCGCAGCCGTTCACGCAGATCAACGAGGCCGTCGCACGGCAGGGCCACGAGGCGATCGACTGGACGATTCCGAACCTCGGCTGACGGTTCGCTCGGCTCCGGCCTCGGCTGACGGTTCGCTCGGCTCCGGCCTCGGCTGACGGGTCGTTCGGCTCCGGCCCCGGCTGACGGGTCGTTCGGCTCCGGCCCCGGCTCCGGCTCGGCCTCGGCTGACCCACCGCTCGTCCCTCCGTGCTCGTACGTCCGCCCGTCCGGCCGCTGCTCGTACGTCACGCGTACGGCCGGTGATGGTACGTCACGCCCGTCCGGCCGCTCGCCGTACGGCCGCCGGGGCGCCCCCGTGGCCGTACGGAGCTTCCTAATGCTGTTGTCAAGCTGCGCTGGTGACTGGTGGTGTGACTTGATAGCACCGTCGGTCGCGGATGAGGGCCCACAGGACGTTGACGCGTCGG
>NZ_JARGEE010000300.1:0-11265 GCF_033794485.1 Streptomyces sp. MB09-02B | reverse complement strand
GGGGGGCGTGGGGGAATGGAGGCGCGGCGCGCTTCCGTGCTCATGCACCCCCCGTTTCCTCGTCCCGTGCAGACCCGGAGGTCGTCGTCTCCTGCCGACCCGAGGGTCGTTCTTCCCGCCGACCCGGAGGTCGTCGTTCCGTGCGGACCAGGACCCGGAGGTCGTCCAGGTGTCCGACCACCCGTGGGGAGCGGTCGTCGCGCACGGCTCGGGTATCGCCCGCCAGGGCCCGCCGACACCTCGGGCAAGCCATACCCGTGGCAGCGGATCGGCATCCCCGTCGAGGTCGTCCCTGCGTGCGCGTCACTCTACGGGTTGGCCCCGGTCGAACGGGAACCAGTCCGCGGGACCGTGGCTTTAGCCCGGAACGTCCCCCTACCCTGCGGTAATCATGTCTGGCAGGCTTCGTGCATGACTGCGCGCGCCGCCGACCGGGCCCGGTACGACCGGGCTACAGCTCATCTCGACGCCCCGCTGGCGATCGTCGACCTCGACGCCTTCGACGCCAACGCCGACGACCTCGTCCGCAGGGCCGGCGGCAAGCCGATCCGCGTCGCGAGCAAGTCCGTACGGTGCCGGGCGCTGCTGGAGAGGGTCCTGGCCCGCGAGGGTTTCCAGGGCATCATGTCGTTCACCCTCGACGAGTCGCTGTGGCTGGCCCGTTCCGGGTTCGAGGACGTCCTGCTCGCCTACCCGTCGGCCGACCACGAGGCGTTCGCCGAACTGGCGGGCGACCCCAAGCTCGCCGCCGCGGTGACCGTGATGGTCGACGACCCCGCCCAGCTCCAGCTGATCGACAACTCCCGACGCGGCGGCACCGAAGTCGTCCGCGTCTGCCTGGAGTTGGACACCTCGCTGAAGCTTCTCGGCGGACGGGTGCGCGTCGGCGCGCGGCGCTCCCCCCTGCACTCCCCCGCGCAGGTCGCCGACATGGCGCGTGCCGTCGCCGAGCGCCCGGGGTTCAAGCTGGTCGGGATCATGGCGTACGAGGGTCATATCGCCGGTGTCGGTGACTCGGTGGCCGGGCGGCCGCTGCGGTCGCGGGCGGTGCGGATGATGCAGGCCACCGCGAAGAAGGAGCTGGCCGCGCGGCGGGCCGAAGTGGTGCGCGCCGTCCGGCGGGTGGCGCCGGACCTGGAGTTCGTCAACGGCGGCGGCACGGGGAGTGTGCAGCACACGGCGGCCGAGGACGCGGTCACCGAGATCGGCGCCGGGTCCGGGCTGTACGTGCCTCGGCTCTTCGACAACTACACCTCGTTCACGGGGCGTCCGGCCGCGCTGTTCGCGATGCCCGTCGTACGACGCCCGGGTGTCGGGGTCGTCACCGTCCTCGGCGGCGGCTACCCGGCCTCCGGCGCGCCGGGCCGCGACCGGCTGCCGGTGCCGTATCTGCCGGAGGGGCTGAAGTACGACCCTCAGGAGGGTCCGGGCGAGGTGCAGACCCCGCTGCTCGGGGCGCCCGCCGACGACCTGCTGCTCGGCGACAAGGTGTGGTTCCGGCACGCCAAGGCCGGTGAGCTGTGCGAGCGGTTCGACGTGCTGCACCTGGTGGAGGGCGACGAGGTGACGGCCACGGTGCCGACGTATCGCGGCGAGGGTCACACGTTCCTTTAGCGCGTTCCGGTGGCGGCGGTCACGAGGGGCCGAGGCTGCTGCCCACTCCCCCGCCCGTGTCGGCCTCCGCGTCGCCCGCCGGGCGGATGCCCCGGACGATCTCGTCGATGTCGTCGAGCGGCGGGCCCTCGTCGCCCGCGTCGAGGGCGAACCGGACCAGGACCGGGGCCTCGGAGCCACTGCTGGAGGGGAAGACGAGGGACTGGACGTAGCCGCCGGCGCCGGCCCCCGTCGTCACCCGCCAGCGCACGTAGTAGCCGGCGCGGCCCGCGACGGCGACCGAACCCGAGCCGACGACCTCGTGGCCGGTGATGCCGTCGTACGGCTGCTGGTCCAGGACGTCGCGGTCGAAGGCGTCGTTCGCGGCGTCCTCGATGTCGTTCTCGGCGAGGATCTTCGGGGCGGTCTCGTCGCTGCCGGTGACGGTCCGGGAGACGACGACGCCGCCCCGGCACACACTTCCCTCGCCGGGGCAGTCGAAGGTGCCGTCCGTGACCAGGACGGCGTCCTCCTCGCCGGATCGGTCGCCGCCCTCCCAGCCGTCGGGAACCGGGAACGTGATGCCGTTGAGGTCGTCCACGACGCGGTTCGCGTCCTCGGCGGGGGACGGGGTGGCGGACTTCGCCGGGGAAGGGCCGTCCTTCTCGTCGGTCCCGGAGGTCGGGGACGCCGTGGTGGTCCGCGTCTCCTGCCCGCCGTCGCCGTCCTTGCCGAGGAGCAGGACACCGCCGGTGACCGCCCCGGCCACCAGGACGGCTCCGACGGCGGCCAGGGCCACGACCCTGGTGCGGCCGGGACCCCGGCGCGCGGGCGGCTGGGGCACGGGTGGCACGGGCTGTTCCGGCTGGCGCCGGTGGTCGGTCCACGCGGTTCCGTCCCACCAGCGTTCGGTGAGCGGGAAGGACGGGTCGCGGTACCAGCCGGGTGGCGGCGAACTGCTCATCCCGGCACTTTAATCACACCGACGGGGTCGGTGTTCCGGTGGCCGGGAGGCAGCGCCTTGCGCGTCCGGACCGGACCGCCTAGAGCGGGGTGACGTACGCGCCCGAGATGCCGCCGTCGACCAGGAAGTCGGTGGCGTTCACGAAGGACGAGTCGTCGCTGGCGAGGAACGCGACGGCCGCCGCGATCTCGGTGGCCTCGGCGAACCGGCCGACCGGGATGTGCACGAGCCGGCGCGCGGCCCGCTCCGGGTCCTTGGCGAACAGTTCCTGGAGGAGGGGGGTGTTCACCGGCCCCGGGCAGAGCGCGTTGACGCGGATGCCCTCCCGGGCGAACTGCACGCCCAGCTCCCGCGACATCGCGAGCACGCCGCCCTTGGAGGCCGTGTACGAGATCTGGGAGGTGGCGGCGCCCATGCGGGCCACGAAGGACGCGGTGTTGATGATCGAGCCCTTGCCCTGGCGGCGCATGTAGGGGATCGCTGCCTTGCAGCACAGGTAGACGGAGGTGAGGTTGACCTCCTGCACCCGCTTCCAGGCCTCCAGGCCGGTCTCCAGGATGGAGTCGTCGTCGGGCGGGGAGATGCCCGCGTTGTTGAACGCGATGTCGACGCTGCCGTAGGTGTCGTAGGCGGTCTTGAAGAGCGCCTCGACCTGCTCGGGGTCGGTGACGTCGACCTTCACGAAGATTCCGTCGACCTCCTCGGCGGCCGCCTTGCCGCGTGCCTCGTCCAGGTCGCCGCAGACGACGTGTGCGCCCTCGGCCGCGAGCCGGCGGGCGGTGGCGAGGCCGATGCCGCTGCCGGCGCCGGTGATGACGGCGGTGCGGCCGACCAGGCGGCGGCAGATGTTCTCAGGGGTCGTCGAGGTCACTGTGCGGGGCCTTCCGTGCTGATGAAGACGTTCTTGGTTTCGGTGAAGGCGGCGAGTGCGTCCGGGCCCAGCTCACGGCCGATGCCGGACTGCTTGAAACCGCCGAAGGGGGTCCAGTAGCGGACGCTGGAGTGGGAGTTGACGGACAGGTTGCCCGCGCGGACGCCCTGGGAGACCCGTAGGGCGCGGCCGACGTCCCGGGTCCAGATGGAGCCGGAGAGGCCGTACGGGGTGTCGTTGGCGAGCCGGATCGCGTCCGCCTCGTCGGTGAAGGGCAGCAGGACGGCGACCGGGCCGAAGATCTCCTCGCGGGCGGCGGCGGAGTCGGGCAGTTCGCCGGTGAGGACGGTCGGCGGGAACCAGAAGCCGGGCCCCTCGGGGGCGTCGCCCCGCAGCGCGGAGGCGTCGTCGGGCACGAACGACCGTACTCGGTCCAGCTGTTGACGGGAGATCAGTGGTCCCATCTGGGTCTTCTCGTCGGCGGGGTCGCCCACGACCACGCCGGCCAGCGACTCGGCGAGCAGGCTCTTGACCTCGTCGTACACGGACTCCTGGACCAGGACGCGGGTGCGGGCGCAGCAGTCCTGGCCGGCGTTGTCGAGGAAGGAGAACGGGTCGACGGCGGTCTTGAGGTCTGCGTCGGCGAAGACGATGTTGGGGCTCTTGCCGCCGAGTTCTAGGGTGACCTGCTTGACCTGGTCGGCGCAGAGTTCCATGACGCGCTTGCCGGTCCGGGTGGAGCCGGTGAACACGATCTTGGCGACGCCGGGGTGGCGGACGAGGGCCTCGCCGGTGATGTCGCCGCGTCCGGGCAGCACTTGGAGGAGGTGTTCGGGGAGCCCGGCCTCCAGGGCGAGTTCGGCGAGGCGCAGCGCGGTGAGCGGGGTGGTCTCGGCGGGCTTGAGGATCACGGCGTTGCCGGCGGCGAGGGCGGGTGCGGTGCCCCAGGCGGCGATCGGCATCGGGAAGTTCCAGGGGGCGATCACACCGACGACGCCGAGCGGTTCGAGGATCGTGATGTTCAGGCCGCCGGGCACCGGGATCTGCCGGCCGGAGAGCCGTTCGATCCCGCCGGCGGCGTAGTCGAGCAGGTCCCGGACGTTGCCGGCCTCCCAGCGGGCGTTGCCGAGGGTGTGTCCGGCCTCGCGGACCTCCAGCAGGGCGAGTTCCTCGATGTGGTCGTCGACGACTGCGGCGAAGCGGCGCAGCAGCCGGGCCCGGTCGGCGGGGGCGACGGCGGCCCAGGCGCGCTGTGCCTTCTGCGCCCGGCGCACGGCCGTGTCGACGTCGTGCTCGGCGGCGCCCGCGACGGCGGCGATGACCTCCTCCGTCGCCGGGTTGAGGACGTCCAGGATGTGGTGCTGGGACAAGGGTTGCCTCACAGACGTTCGAAGGAGCGGCGCAGCTCCCAGTCGGTCACGGCGGCGTCGAAGGCCGCCAGCTCGACGCGGGCCATGTTCAGGTAGTGCGCGACCACCTCGTCGCCGAAGGCGGCCTTGGCGATGGGGCTGTTCTCCCAGAGTTCGGCGGCCTCGCGCAGGGTGGTCGGCACGTGGTCGTACTCGGCGGCGTAGGCGTTGCCGGCACACACCTCCGGCAGTTCCAGCTTCTGCTCGATGCCGTACAGGCCGGCCGCGATCAGTCCGGAGACGGCGAGGTGCGGGTTGACGTCGCCGCCGGGGAGCCGGTTCTCGAAGCGCATCGAGCGGCCGTGGCCGACGACCCTGAGGGCACAGGTGCGGTTGTCGTACCCCCAGGCCACGGCGGTCGGGGCGAAGGAGCCCGGCTGGAACCGCTTGTAGGAGTTGATGTTGGGGGCGTAGAGCAGCGAGAAGTCGCGGAGGGCGGCCAGCTGTCCGGCGAGGAAGTACCGCATGACCTGGGACATGTCCTGCCCGTCGGCCATGACGTTGGTGCCGTCGGCGTCGGCGAGCGAGAGGTGGATGTGGCAGGAGTTGCCCTCGCGCTCGTTGTACTTCGCCATGAAGGTGAGCGACACGCCCTCCTGCGAGGCGATCTCCTTGGCGCCGGTCTTGTAGATCGCGTGCTGGTCGCAGGTGACCAGGGCCTCGTCGTACTTGAAGGCGATCTCGTGCTGGCCGGGGTTGCACTCGCCCTTGGCGGACTCGACGGTCAGCCCGGCGGCCCCCATCTCGTTGCGGATCCTCCGCAGGAGGGGCTCGATGCGGCCCGTGCCGAGGACCGAGTAGTCGATGTTGTACTGGTTCGCCGGGGTCAGGCCCTTGTAGCCGGCGTCCCAGGCCTGCTCGTAGGTGTCCTTGAAGACGATGAACTCCAGCTCGGTGCCCACGTTGGCCGTGTAGCCCAGTTCCGCGAGGCGCTCCAGCTGGCGGCGCAGGATCTGGCGGGGCGCGGCGACGACCGGGGAGCCGTCGGTCCAGGCGAGGTCGGCGATGAGCATGGCCGTGCCCTCGTTCCAGGGCACCCGGCGCAGGGTGCTGAGGTCGGGGTGCATGGCGAAGTCGCCGTAGCCCCGGTCCCAGGAGGACATCGCGTAGCCGTCGACGGTGTTCATCTCGGTGTCGACGGCGAGGAGGTAGTTGCAGCCCTCGGTGCCGTGGGAGAGGACCTCGTCGAGGAAGAAGCGCGCGGCGAACCTCTTGCCCTGGAGGCGCCCTTGCATGTCGGGGAAGGCCAGGACGACAGTGTCGATCTCACCGCCCGCGACGAGGGTGTGGAGTTCCTCGACGGAGAGCGGGGGTGTGCGGTCTGCCACGGGAAAGCCTCCTAGGGGCTTCTTCGGCCACCCCGGAGCCATTCAGCCATCCGGGAGCCATAAGGTATTACTCGTAACCATTAGTTGGGAAGGGGCAACGGTCACATGTCGCGGACAGGGACGGAACCGGAGACTCCGTGGGCCGACGACCGATTGGCGTCCGTCCTGCGTCCGGTCCGGGCGGGCAACGGTTTCGAGGAGGCGCTGGAGCAGATCCTCCAGGTGGTCCGGCTCGGCCTGGTGCCCGGCGGCGAGCGGCTGCCCGCCGAGCGCGAGCTGGCGGAGCGGCTCGGGATCAGCCGGGTGACGCTGCGCGAAGTGCTGAAGGTGCTCCAGGACCAGGGTCTGATCGAGGCGCGCCGCGGGCGGTACGGCGGCACGTTCGTGCTGCCCCGCGTCGCCACGCCGGACGAGGACGAGCTGCGCCGACGCCTGAAGGGCATCGACGTCGAGGACACCCTGCGCTTCCGTGAGGTGCTGGAGGTGGGCGCGGCGGGGCTGTGCGCGGCGCACGGCCTGAGCGACGACCAGGCCGAGCGGCTGCGCGGGGCGCTGGCGCGCACGCACAACGCGCCGCTCGCGGAGTACCGTCGGCTGGACACCCTGCTTCACCTCACCATCGCCGAGCTGTCCGGCTCCCCCTCGCTGGCCGCCCAGTACGCGGGCGTACGCGCCGGGGTGAACGACCTGCTCGACTGCATCCCGCTGCTGGTGCGCAACCTGGAGCACTCGCAGCAGCAGCACACGGCCCTGGTGGAGGCCGTCCTCGACGAGGACGCGGAGGCGGCGCGGGAGATCATGCGGGAACACTGCGCGGGCACGGCGGCCCTACTGCGCGGCTTCCTCGGATGAGCACGTATTTACGCTCGCTTAACGCAGGGGTATTGCTTTTCGGCCACCCACCCCACAAAGGTATGGATCCATTCCTTTGAGTGGGGAGAGTGCGCCATGTCCCTGAAAGCCACGGACACCGCCGACGCGGCGGACGACTATCTGGAGCGCCGGACGCTCCGCCGGGGCAGCGCCGGCTGGGTCCTGCTGACCGGCCTCGGCGTCGCCTATGTCGTCTCCGGCGACTTCTCCGGCTGGAACCTCGGCCTGGCGGAGGGCGGCTTCGGCGGTCTGGCGATCGCCACGGTGCTCATGGGCACCATGTACGCCTGTATGGTCTTCGCCCTCGCGGAACTGTCCGCGATCCTGCCGACGGCGGGCGGCGGCTACGGTTTCGCACGCCGGGCGCTCGGCCCGTGGGGCGGCTTCCTGACCGGCACGGCGATCCTGATCGAGTACGTGCTCGCCCCCGCCGCGATCGTGATCTTCATCGGCGACTACGTGGAATCGCTGGGCCTGTTCGGCCTGGAGTCCGGCTGGCCGGTCTACCTCGTCTGCTTCGCGATCTTCATCGGCATCCACCTCTGGGGTGTGGGTGAGGCGCTGATCGCCAGCTTCGTCGTCACGGGCATCGCGGTCTTCGCCCTGATCGTGTTCGCCCTGGGCGCGCTGCCCGACTTCAGCGTGTCCGCGCTGGACGACATCCCGGTCGATTCCTCGGCGTTCGGCGCGAGTTCCTGGCTGCCCATGGGACTGCTGGGCATCTGGGCGGCGTTCCCGTTCGGCATGTGGTTCTTCCTGGGCGTCGAGGGCGTGCCGCTGGCCGCCGAGGAGACCAAGGACCCGGCCCGTACGCTGCCGAAGGCCATCCGCTGGTCGATGGGCGTCCTCGTGGTGCTGGCCGTGATCACCTTCTTCGCCGCGGCCGGGGCACGCGGCTCGAACGCCATCCAGGCGGCGGGCAACCCGCTCGTCGAGGCGCTCCAGCCGGACGGCAAGGCGACGGCGCTGAGCCGCTTCGTGAACTACGCCGGTCTGGCAGGCCTCGTGGCTTCCTTCTTCTCCCTGATCTACGCCGGCTCGCGCCAGCTCTTCGCGCTCTCCCGGGCCGGCTACCTGCCCCGCGTCCTCTCCCTCACCAGCGGCCGCAAGGCCCCGTACCTGGGGCTGCTGGTGCCGGGCACGATCGGCTTCGCGCTGGCCGCCGCCAGCGGGGACGGCGGCCGGATGCTGAACATCGCCGTCTTCGGCGCCACGATCAGCTACGCGCTGATGTCCCTGTCGCACATCGTGCTGCGCCGCCGGGAGCCGGATCTGGAGCGGCCGTACCGCACGCCGGGCGGCGTGCTGACCTCCTCGGTCGCCCTCGTCCTCGCGTGCTCGGCGCTGGTGGCGACGTTCCTGGTGGACGTGACGGCGGCGTTCATCGCGCTCGGTGTGTACGCGGTCGCGGCGGCGTACTTCGGGTTCTACAGCCGCAAGCACCTGGTGGCGAAGGCGCCGGAGGAGGAATTCGCGGCGCTGGCCGCGGCCGAGGCAGAGTTGGCCCGGGACTGAGCGCTCCGTTCCACGGGTTCCGTGGTGCGGGGTTCGGTGACTTCCACGCGTGAGGAGCATGTGTGACCAGGCCGTTGATCGGTGTGAGTACGTATCTGGAGTCGGGGGCACGCTGGGGTGTCTGGGAGCTGGAGGCGGCGCTGCTGCCGGTCGGCTACCCCCGGCTCGTGCAGGCGGCGGGCGGCGTGGCCGCGATGCTGCCGCCGGACGACCCGTCGTACGCCGCCGAGGCGGTCGCCCGTCTCGACGGCCTGGTCATCGCGGGCGGGCCGGATGTGGACCCGTCCCTCTACGGCGCCGAGCGCTCCCCGCGCTGCGGCCCGGCCGCGCCGGCGCGCGACGCGTGGGAGCTGGCGCTGATCCGGGCGGCGCTGGACACCGGGACGCCACTGCTGGGCATCTGCCGGGGCATGCAGCTGCTGAACGTCACGCTCGGCGGCACGCTGATCCAGCACATCGACGACCATGTGGCCGAGGTCGGCGTCTTCGGCCGCCACGCGGTGAAGCCCGTACCGGGCACGCGCTACGGCGACCTCGTCCCCGAGGAGACGGACGTCCCCACGTACCACCACCAGGCGGTGGACGACCTGGGCACCGGCCTGCTGCCCTCGGCCCACGCCTCCGACGGCACGATCGAGGCGATCGAACTACCGGACCCCGCATGGGTGTTGGGCGTGCAGTGGCATCCGGAGATGGGCGAGGACGTGAGGGTGATGCGGGCGCTGGTGGAGGCCGCGACACCCTGAGCGTCCGGGGGGTACGTTGTCGGGTGCGGGCCGGTGGGGCTTCTCGCGCAGTTCCCCGCGCCCCTGACAGCGGGGCTGCGCTCGTCACCCGATGCCGTGCCCCTCCCTCACATCCACGCCGTCGCCACCTCCGTCGCCACCGTCGTCGCCCCTGGGCTCGTCCGGCGGATCATGGGTCGAGCCAGGGCCGGACCGAGGCGGGGGCCGAGCAGTGCTGTAATCGTGTTGACCGCCCCGGCAGGCAGTGCTGGAGTCGGCACGTGGACAGCATCCCCGCCAACCGGCGGTTCTGGAACCGGATCAGCAGCGCCTACCAGCGCGAGCACGACCCGCAGATCGGCGCCACACCCCGGCTGTGGGGCATGTACTCCATCCCCGACGCGCACCTGCACGCCCTGGGCGACGTCACCGGCAAGCGCGTCCTCGAACTCGGCTGCGGCGCCGGCCAGTGGTCCAGGGCGCTCGCCTCCGAGGGCGCCACCGTGGTCGGGCTCGACCTGTCCGAAGCCCAACTCGCCGCAGCGGCCGACGCGATGGGAGCGGCCCGCTACCCGCTCGTGCAAGGCGCCGCCGAACAACTCCCCTTCGCCGCCGACAGCTTCGACCTGGTGTTCTGCGACTTCGGTGGGCTCAGCTGGGCGCCCCCGCACCTGGCCGTCCCGGAGGCCGCACGCGTCCTGGGCCGAGGCGGGCGCCTGGTGTTCAACGTCGCCAGCCCGTGGTTCGAAGCTTGCTACGACGAAGCCGCCGCCCGCGTGACCACGACGCTGCAACAGGACTACTTCGGGCTGAACACCATCGCCGAGGACGACGGCGCGACCAGCTATCAGCTCACCTACGGCGACTGGGTCAAGGTCCTGCGCGGCGCGGGTCTCGTCATCGACGACCTCATCGAGCCACGGCCCGAACCCGGAACACCCAACGGCTACAACGAAACCGACCCACCCGACTGGGCACACCGCTGGCCGGCGGAACTGCTCTGGGTGACCCACAAACCGTAGGTTCCGCCGCGCCGTGACCTGAAGGCATCCTCTCGCCGGGCAGGCCTAGTAGCGGTCCTGCCCGAGTCGCCGCCTCAGCCATTGCACGGCCGCCTCGCCCTGGGCTCGCTGGAAGGCGCGGAGGGTGGGGATGCCGGGGACCGGCGGTCGGCGGGAGGCTTCGATCAGGAAGCCGGCGAAGGCGGCGAGCGTGGCGGTGACGCCGACGGGGTCGGCGTCACGCGCCAAGGGGTGGGACGTGAAGACCTCCTCCGGGTCCGGCCCGCCCTGAGCCCGGACGCAGGGCAGCAGCAACAGCAGGTCGAACCAGGGCGCCGCCGCGCCGTGGGCGTGCGGCCAGTCGACGAACACGACCCGGCCGTCCGCCGTCAGCAGCATGTTGTCGGCGCGCAGATCGCAGTGGGCGAGACTGTCTCCGACGGCGAAGTCCGACCAGCGGGCGGCCAGTTCGGCAAGCCCGGGCAGTTCGCGCACGGTCCACGGGTCGAGCCCTTCGCCCCGGTCCCCGCGGTCGATCATCCGTTGCCAGCCCAGGAAGTTGCCCGTCACACCCTCCACGAGGGGCCGCGCGGCGACGGGCGCGGGCGTGAGCGCACGGCCCAGCTCCCCGACCGCGTCCAGCACGGCCCCCAACTCACTATCCCGCCACGGCACATGGGGCTGTCGACCCACCACGTCCTCGAACACCAGGGCCACCCAGGTGCCGTCGTCGTACGAGCCCAGCAGTCGGGGCGCGGGCACCTCCGACGGCAGGGCGGCGGCGTTGCGGGCCTCGCGGCGGTGGATGGCCGGGCTGTCGGGGTTGGCGTGCGCGCTCACCGCCTTCACGAACGCGCGGAAGCCTTCAGCGGTGACGACGCGGGCGGCGACGCCCGGTGAGAAGCCTCCCTCCTGGGTGACCGCCTCGGTCACGGGGGCGCCGAGCAGGTTGTGGACGGCGTCGCGCACGGGGGTGGGGAGGGCTT